>CAXNKO010000230.1:0-4440 GCA_964202685.1 Caulobacterales bacterium | reverse complement strand
CATGGAAAAGGATTGAGGCCTAGCTTGCCTTCATTTTCGCGCCAGCTCGAAGAGTCCCTCCACCGCGCGGTGGCCTTCGCCAATCAGCGAAAGCACGAATACGCGACCCTGGAGCACCTGCTTCTGTCCCTCGTGGACGACGAGGACGCCGCTGGGGTGCTGAAGGCCTGCGATGTGGATGTCGCCGCGCTGCGCACCACCCTCAACAACTATGTGGACAACGAGCTTCGGTCGCTGGCGGTGGACGACGGCGAGGACGCCAAGCCCACTTCGTCGTTCCAGCGGGTGATCCAGCGCGCGGTGATCCACGTGCAAGCCTCGGGCCGCGAGGAGGTGACCGGGGCCAATGTGCTGGTGGCCATCTTCTCCGAGCGCGAGAGCCACGCCGCCTATTTCCTGCAGGAGCAGGAAATGACCCGCTACGACGCGGTCAATTACATCGCCCACGGCATCGCCAAGAAGGCGGGGGCCACGGAGTCCAAGCCGGTGAAGGGCGCCGATGACGACGAGAAGCCGGTGGTGAAATCCGGCGGCGACGCCCTGGACGCCTATTGCGTGAACCTCAATGAGAAGGCCAAGCAGGGCAAGGTCGATCCCCTGATCGGCCGCACCAGCGAGGTCGAGCGCTGCATCCAGATCCTCTGCCGGCGCACCAAGAACAACCCGCTGCTCGTGGGCGACCCCGGCGTCGGCAAGACCGCCATCGCCGAGGGCCTGGCGCGCAAGATCGTCAACAAGCAGGTGCCGGAAGTGCTGGCCGGCTCGACCATCTTCTCCCTCGACATGGGCTCGCTGCTGGCGGGCACCCGCTATCGCGGCGACTTCGAGGAGCGGGTCAAACAGGTGGTCAAGGAGCTGGAGAACCACGCCGACGCCATCCTGTTCATCGACGAGATCCACACGGTGATCGGCGCCGGCGCCACCTCCGGCGGGGCGATGGACGCCTCCAACCTGCTGAAGCCGGCCCTGGCGTCCGGCACCCTGCGGTGCATGGGCTCCACCACCTACAAGGAATTCCGCCAGCACTTCGAGAAGGACCGGGCGCTGGTGCGGCGGTTCCAGAAGATCGACGTCAACGAACCGACTGTTGAGGACACCATCAAAATCCTCAAAGGTCTCAAGACCTACTACGAGGAGTTTCACAAGCTTCGCTACACCGCCGAGGCCATCAAGGCGGCGGTGGAGCTGTCGGCCAAATACATCACCGACCGAAAGTTGCCGGACAAGGCCATCGACATCATCGATGAGGCCGGGGCTGGCCAGATGCTGCTGCCCGAGAGTCGCCGCAAGAAGGTGATCGGGGTCAAGGAAGTGGAGACGGTGGTCGCCAAGATCGCCCGCATTCCGCCGAAGTCGGTCTCCAAGTCCGACACCGAGTCCCTGCGCCAGCTGGAAGCCGATCTGAAGCGGGCGGTCTATGGCCAGGAAGACGCCATCGACCAGCTGTCCTCGTCCATGAAGATGGCCCGGGCGGGTCTGCGCGACTCTGGCAAGCCGATTGGCTGCTACCTGTTCTCCGGCCCAACCGGGACCGGCAAGACCGAGACCGCCCGGCAACTGGCCGGCACCCTGGGCATCGAACTGCTGCGCTTCGACATGAGCGAGTACATGGAGCGCCACACGGTCAGCCGCCTGATCGGCGCGCCCCCCGGCTATGTGGGCTTCGACCAGGGCGGCCTGCTCACCGACGCTGTCGATCAGCACCCCCACGCGGTGGTGCTGCTCGACGAAATCGAAAAGGCCCACCCGGACGTCTTCAACATCCTGCTGCAGGTGATGGACCACGGGGTGCTGACCGACGCCAACGGCAAGAAGGTGGATTTCCGCAACGTCATCCTGATCATGACCACCAACGCCGGCGCCGCCGACGCTCAGCGCCATTCCATCGGCTTTGGCCGCGGCAAGGCGGACGACGAGACCGACGAGGCGATCAAGCGGCTGTTCACACCGGAGTTCCGCAACCGCCTCGACGCGGTGGTGGCGTTCAAGGCGCTGACGCCGGAAATCATCCGCCAGGTGGTGCAGAAGTTCGTCATGCAGCTGGAGGCCCAGCTGGCCGACCGCCATGTGACCATCGAGACCACCGACGAAGCGGCCGACTGGCTGGCCAAGAACGGCTTCGACGAACTCTACGGCGCCCGGCCCCTGGCCCGGGTGATCCAGGAGCACATCAAGAAGCCGCTGGCCGACGAGATCCTGTTCGGCCGGCTGGTCAAGGGCGGCCACGTCAAGGTGGTGCTCACCAATGGCAAGATCGGCTTCGAGATCGAGGGCCAGGAGCATGTGCGCGGCGCGCCGGAAATCGAAAAGCCCGGCGCCGACCCCTTCGCGGGCCTGCGCGACGCGGCCGAGGACCCGGCCCCGGAACTGGCCGACTGAGTCCTTTTCGGCGGGTCAGGCAATCTGCGCGGCGATCTGCGCGGCCAGGGCCCTTAGCTCCGCCGCGTCGGCCATGCCGCCGCCATGGCGGCCAAGCGGCGCGCCGTCCCAGCGCGGGATGATGTGGACGTGCAGGTGGAACACCGTCTGTCCGGCCGGGGCGCCGTTGAACTGAGTTATCACCAATCCGTCGGGTTCAAGCGCGGCGCGCACGGCGCGGGCCACCCGTTGCACCCCCAGCATCAGCGGCCCGAGGATCCGCGGCTCCTCCTCCAGCAGATTGCGCGCGCGGCTGTGCTTGGGGATCACCAGGGTGTGGCCGCGGCTCTGGGGAAAGGCGTCCATGAAGGCGAACACATGGTCGTCCTCGAACACCCGGGCCGACGCCATCTCGCCGCGCAGGATCCTGGCGAAGATGTTGTCCTCGTCGTAGGTTCCATCCAGGCTCATCGCCGCGCTCCGTCAGGCCATCACCAGGACTCGTAGCAAAGCGGCGCGGGCCTTGGAACGCCCCTCAGCCGGGCTGGCGGAACGGGGAGTATTCCTCGGCCAGCCATTCCATCTCCCCCGCCACGGCGGCGCGTTCGCGGGCGACGAAATCCTCCACCGGCTTTCGCAGCCCCGGATCGGCGATGTAGTGGGCGGAGTAGACCGGGCTGGGCAGATAGCCGCGGGCGATCTTGTGCTGGCCCTGGGCGCCGGCCTCCACCCGGGCCAGGCCGCGGTCGATGGCCCATTCGATGACCTGATAATAGCAGAGCTCGAAGTGCAGGAAGCGCACCTCCTCCACCGCGCCCCAGTTGCGGCCGTACAGGCAGTCGTCGCCGATCAGGTTGAGCGCGCCGGCGATCCAGCGCTCGCCGCGCCGGGCCATCACCAGCAGGATGCGGTCGGCCATGCGCTCGCCCAGCAGGGAGAAGAACCGGCGGGTCAGGTAGGGCCGGCCCCACTTGCGGTAGCCGGTGTCCATGTAGAAGCCGAAGAAGGCGTCCCAGTGCGCCTCGGTGATCTCCGCCCCGGTCAGGGCGTCGATCTGCAGGCCCGCCTGAGCGTCGCGGCGCTCCCGGCGGATGGTCTTGCGCCGGCCGGACGACAGTGCCCCCAGGAAGTCCGCGAAGCAGGCGTAGCCCTGATTGTTCCAGTGATATTGCTGGCCCTGGCGCAGGGCGAGGCCCTGGGTTCCCAGCCACAGCCACTCATCCTGGCGCGGGAAGTTCACATGCAGCGACGAGGCCCCATAGCGCCCGCACAGGGCCATGGCCCCGGCCAGCAGCGCCTGGCGCGCGGCCTGGGCGTCGACGCCCGGACGGACCAGCAATCGCGGCCCCGTGGCCGGCGTGAACGGCGCCGCGGACAGCAGCTTGGGATAGTAGCGCCCCCCGGCCCGCTCATAGGCGTCGGCCCAGCTGTGGTCGAAGACGTACTCCCCCTGGCTGTGGGACTTCAGATAGAGCGGCGCCACCGCGGCGACCTGACCGTCTTCGTCCTCCACCGACAGGTGCTGGGGGGCCCATCCGGTGGTCTCCACCGCGCATTCGGCCGCCTCGGCCGCATCGAGGAAATCGAAGCGGACAAACGGATTGCCGGCATACTCCGGGTTGGCGGCGCAGGCGTCCCAGGCCGCCCGGCCGATCTCGGCGACGCGGCGATGGACCTTTACCGCCGGCTTCAATCCCATCGCGCGGACGCCATCAGGGGGCGAATCCCTCGAAGATCATGTTGTCGCAGTGGGCTTTCAGGCCATCCCACTGCGCCGGGCCGCGAATCGTCCAGGCCACCACCGGCATGCCCTTGGCCCGCAGGTCGGCGGCGATCTCGCTGGGCAGCATGTCGACGCCCAGCGCCAGGAAGTGGGGCCTGGCGATGGCCACATGCTCCAGGCGGGCGAAGGCGCGCCGCTGCGTCTCGGCCAGGTGGGGCGCCTTCAAGTAGCGATCGCTGTCCAGGCCGCGCAGCACCCCGGGATATCGATCGGCGAACCAGGCATGGGAATAGGGATTGAAGCCGATCACCGCCACCGGCCCGGCATGGTCGATCAGGATCTCGTGAACCCGCTGCTCC
>CAXNKO010000229.1:0-4463 GCA_964202685.1 Caulobacterales bacterium | reverse complement strand
TTCTTCCGCCTCAACGTCGCCCCCATCCGGCTGCCGCCGCTGCGCGACCGGACGGAGGACATTCCCGACCTCGCCCGCGCCTTCCTGCTGCGCGCCAACCGCGAAGGCCTGCCGTCCAAGACCATCGACGCCGCCGCGCTTGAGCGGCTGAAACTGCACCCATGGCCTGGCAACGTTCGGGAACTGGAGAACCTGATCCGGCGGATATGCGCCCTCTATGCCGAGGAGGTGATATCCGCCCGCATCGTCGAGCGCGAACTCACCGACCACCAACCTCTGGTTCAGGGGCAGGAGGGCCCGCTGAGTCTGTCCCAGCTGGTGGAGCGCCATCTGGGCGGCTACTTCGCTGAACAGGAGGACGGGATCCCGCCGGTGGGGCTCTATGACCGCGTCCTGGAGGAAATCGAGCGGCCGCTGATTCAGCTGACCCTGGCGGCGACTCGGGGCAACCAGGTGCGCGCGGCGGAGATACTGGGCCTGAACCGCAACACCCTGCGAAAGAAGATCCAGGACCTGGGCGTGGACATGAGCCGCGGTCGCCGCTGACGTATTGCGGCAACATCGCTGTTGAGTTTGGGGCACAGTTGCGCCTAGGCTTGCTGTGAGATGTCAAGCCTGGCTTCGCAGAATCGTCGTGAGTCGGCGCCGCGTGCGCCGCGCCCGTTCACGCCCCGGACCCGGTTCGGCCTGATCGCGGGGTTCATTCTCGCCGCGGCCCTGACCGGCTTCGCCATCCTGCTGGCCGCCTCGCCGCCGCAGACCGGGCCCCTGGGCCCCGCCAGTCAGGTGATCCTCACCGTGCTGGGCCTGAACCTGGTGCTGATCCTGGGCCTGGCCCTGGTGATCGGCCTGCGGTTTCTGGCCCTGCGCAAAGCCCAGGCCAATGACGCCGGCGCGCGCCTGCACATGCGGTTCGTAGCGCTGTTCGCCTTTGCCGCCGTGGCCCCCGCGGTGGTGGTCGCCCTGTTCTACGGCGTGCTGGTCACCCGCGGCGTCGACAACTGGTTCAGCCAGCGGGTGCAGACCATCGTCGGCAATTCGGCAACAGCCGCCCAGAGCTACCTGGACGAACAGCAGCGCTACATCGGCGACCACGTCACCCTGATGGCCGGCGACCTCAACAACGCCGCGCCAGCCTTGCAGGCCAGCCCGGTGGCGTTCAGCCACTTCCTCGGCCAGCAGGCCGGCTATCACGGCTTCTCGGCGGCCTATCTGCTGGATCGCCAGGGCCGGGTGCTGTCGCGGGCCGAGATACATGAGGCGCCGGTGTTCGCCGCCCCGCCGGCGCTGAGCTTCAAGGTCGCCGATGAGGGCGACATCTCCATGGGCATGGTGGAGGCAGCCAATCTCATGCGGGCGGTCTATCGCCTGAAATCCTATCCGGACGCCTATCTCTATGTGGTGCGGCCGGTGGAGAAGGGCATCATCGCCCACCTGCGCGAAACCTCCGAGTCCCTGGCCGCCTACCGTGATGCCGATCAGAATCGCCAGCGGATTCAGACTGTTTTCGTGTTGAGCTACTTTGAGACGGCGCTGCTGGTGTTCGTGGGGGCGGTGTGGTTCGGCATGTCCCTGGCCACCGCCATTTCCGGGCCCATCGGTCGTCTGGTGCAGGCGGCGGGACGGGTGGCGGGCGGCGATCTGACGGCGCGGGTTGACGCGGCCGGTGACTTTGAAGAAGTCGCCGTATTATCCCGTGCTTTCAATAGTATGACGAATGATCTTAAGGTCCAGCAGGCCGCCTTGCGCCAGGCCAGCGTCGAGGCCCAGGAGCGCCGCCAGTTCATCGAGACCGTGCTCTCCGAAGTCAGCGCCGGGGTCATCGGCCTGGACGCCGAAGGCCGTGTTTCCGCCGCCAACCGTCAGGCGGTGACCCTGCTGGGCCTGCCGGGCCTGGATCACGGACGCGGCCGGCCGCTGAGCGAAGTGGCGCCTGAGCTGGCCGCGGTGACCGGGCACGCCATGACCTCGGGCGACGCCGAGGCCGAGGTGGATGTGGTGCGCGGCCGCGAGACCCGGCGGCTGCGGGTGCGAGCCAGCCCCAGCGAGCGGGGTCTGGTGCTGACCTTCGACGACATCACCCGGCTGGTCGCCGCCCAGCGCAACGCCGCCTGGAAGGACGTGGCGCGCCGCATCGCCCATGAGATCAAGAACCCGCTGACGCCGATCCAGCTGTCCGCCGAACGCATCCGCAGGAAGTTCCGCCGCAACGTCGGCCCGGAAGACCTGGAGACCTTCGACCGCTGCACCGACACCATCGTGCGCCAGGTGGGCGACATCGGCCGCATGGTGGATGAATTCTCGGCCTTCGCGCGCATGCCCGCCCCCAGGTTCGCCGACCACGACGCGGCGGAACTGCTGCGCGAGGTGGTGTTTGCGCGACGGGTGGCGGCGCCGGAAATCAATCTCGAACTTGAGGAACCGGCGCCGGAGGTGACCCTGCGTTGCGACGAGCGGATGCTGGCCCAGGCGCTGACCAATGTGCTCAAGAACGCCGCCGAGGCGATCGCCGGCCGGCCGCCGGGCGCGCCGAAGGGGCGGATCACCGCCCGCATCGTCTCCGACCAGCATGGGGTGGTGTTCGAGGTCGAGGACAATGGCGTCGGCCTGCCCACCCGCGACCGCCACCGGCTGGCGGAGCCCTATGTCACCACCCGCGAGAAGGGCACCGGCCTGGGCCTGGCCATCGTCAAGCGGATCCTCGAGGACCACGGCGGCGACCTGGTGCTGACCGACGCGGCGGACGGGCAGGGCGCCAAGGCGATTCTGCAGCTTCCCGCCTCGGCGCGCGCGGCGTCGCCCGCGCCCCAGACAGCCACGGCTTAGGAAACGCAATATGGCGGCTGATGTTCTTGTGGTCGATGACGAGGCGGACATCCGCGAACTGGTGGCGGGGATCCTGGCCGACGAAGGCTATGCGGTCCGCACCGCCATCGATTCCGAGACCGCGCTGGCCGCGGTGCGGGCGCGCAAGCCGGCGCTGCTGGTGCTCGACATCTGGATGCACGGTGGCGGCATGGATGGCCTGGAGCTGCTGGACCTGGTCAAGCAGATGGACGCCGACCTGCCGGTGATCATGATCTCCGGCCACGGCAACATCGAAACCGCGGTCAGCGCCATCAAGCGCGGCGCCTATGACTTCCTCGAGAAGCCATTCAAGTCCGACCGGCTGCTGCTGCTGGTCGAGCGCGCCCTGGAGGCGGCCAACCTGCGCCGGGAAAACCGCCGCCTGCGCGCCCAGGCCATCACCCCGGAGGGCCTGTTGGGCAAGTCCCTGGTCGCCCAGCAGCTGCGCCAGCTGGTGGCCAAGCTCGCCGGCGCCAACAGCCGGGTGCTGATCTCGGGGCCCCCCGGCTCCGGTAAGGAAACCGTCGCCAGGCTGATCCACGAAGCCAGTCCCCGGGCGCGCAATGAGTTCGTGGCCATCAGCGCCGCCGGCATGGCCCCCGAGCGCATGGACGAGGCCCTGTTCGGCGAGGAGGGCGAGGGCGGCCGCCAGGTCCGCGTCGGCGTGTTCGAACGCGCCCACGGCGGCACCCTCTACCTCGACGAGGTGGCTGACATGCCCCGCGAGACCCAGAGCCGCATCCTGCGCGTGCTTGTGGAGCAGCGGTTCCGCCGGGTGGGCGGCGACTCCGACGTCCAGGTCGATGTCCGTGTGGTGTCCTCCACCTCGCGGGACCTTCGCGCCGAGATCGCCGATGGGCGGTTCCGCGAGGATCTGTTCCACCGGCTCAATGTGGTGCCGGTGAACGTCCCGGGCCTGGCCGAGCGGCGCGAGGACATACCGGAGCTGGTGGACGACTTCATCAAGCGCATCTGCGAGGCCACCGGTCTGCCGCGTCGCCGGCTCGCCGCTGACGCCCTGGCCACACTGCAGGTCCGCGCCTGGCCGGGCAATCTGCGTCAGCTGCGCAACAACATCGAGCGGATGCTGATCCTGGCGTCCGGCGACTCGGCCGAGCCGATCACCGCCGACATGCTGCCGGCCGAGGCCAGCGTCAGCGATCAGTCGAGCGCCCTGGGCGCCGAACGGATCATCGCCCTGCCGTTGCGCGAGGCCCGCGAGGTGTTCGAACGCGAGTACCTCAACGCCCAGATGCTGCGGTTTTCCGGCAACATCTCCCGCACCGCCGGCTTCATCGGCATGGAGCGCTCGGCCCTGCACAGGAAGCTGAAGTCCCTGGGTCTCTCCAGCGCCCGGGCTGTCGAAGAAGAGGTCGAGTAGTGGGCCGCACCGCCTATGTGAACGGCCGCTTTGTCCGCCACGCCGACGCCGCCGTGCATATCGAGGACCGCGGCCTGCAGCTGGCCGATGCGGTCTATGAGGTGTGGGCGCTGTTCGACGGCCGCCTCGCCGACGCCGAGGGTCATTTCCAGCGCCTGAGCCGCTCCCTGGGGGAGCTGCGCATTGCCGAGCCCATGAGCCACGCGGCGCTGATGTACGTGCTGAAGGAGGCCAT
>CAXNKO010000228.1:0-4464 GCA_964202685.1 Caulobacterales bacterium | reverse complement strand
CGCTCGCCCATCACCACCCGGCGGATGGCGCTGTGTCCGCACATGAAGCCGACGTTGAGGCCGACCTTACCCTCCAGCAGGCCGAGATATTCGCCGAAGCTGCGCCAGCTCCAGGGCACCCCCTCCCGCAGGCTGACCTCCGGCATGCCCTCCACCCGCGCCAGCATGCGCAGCAGATAGGGCGCGGCCTCGGGGGAGAGCGGCGCGATGGAGAAGCCGCAGTTGCCGCCGAACACGGTGGTGACGCCGTGGTAGGACGAGGGGCTCAGCGTCGGGTCCCAGAACACCTGGGCGTCATAGTGGGTGTGGACGTCGATGAACCCCGGCGCCACCACCAGACCTTCGGCGTCGATGGTCTTCGCCGCCGGCCCCGTGACCGCGCCGATCTCGGCGATCAGACCGTCCTTGACCGCCACGTCGGCCCGCCGCCCCGGGGCGCCGGAGCCATCCACCACCAGGCCGTTGCGGATGATGAGATCGAACATTTGCGTGGTCCTCGTGAGAGTGGAGGCTAGTTTCGGCCCCCTGCCAACGATCATTCGGGTTTCGCCGGACGGCGGATCGGCACGGCCATGCACAGCGCCGCGATCGCCACGGCCGTGGCGGCGATGCACAGGAATGTAAGCTGATAGGCGGACTGCGCGGGATAGTCGGCGCCGCTCTTGGGATCGGCGACCTGCGAGGTCGCCAGCAGGATGGTGATTACCTGCGCGCCGATGCCGGCGAACATCGAGCGGATCACCGACGTCAGTCCAGTCACCTCGCTGCTGCGCTCCATCGGCGCGCCCTCGAGCACCAGATTGGGGATCGCCGACAGCAGAATCGACGACCCGAATGCGCAGATCATGGTCCCGATCACCACCTGCAGTATGGTGTCGTGCAGGAAGTAGAGGCTGACCCATCCGGCCGCGCCGACAATTGCGCCCTGCAGCATCGCCCAACGCGCGCCGTACTTGCCCGAAACATAGCCGCCCAGCGGCGCGGCCACGAGCGAGCCGACGTTCGAGGGCAGCTTGAGGAAACCCGCCACGGTGGCGCTGACCGCCAGGCCGACCCCGGCCAGCCGCGGTTGCTGGAACAGCAGCAGGGTGATCAGGGGCAATTGCATCACCCCCAGGCTGGCCAGGGCCGCGCAGCCGTTGCCCAGCATGATCTCCCGCCGCTTCAGCAGGCGCAGATTGATCAGCGGATCGGCCAGCCGCAGCTCGTGCCGCGCCCAGATGATGATCACGATGATGCCAATGACAAACGGACCAAGCGCGCCCGGCGCGTCCCACCCCTGTTTGCTGGCGGCGGTTATCCCATAGAGCACGGCCGCCACGGCCGGGGCGAACAGCACGGCGCCCAGCAGATCGAATTTCCCCTCGCCCTTGACCCCGCGGGTTGCCGGGATCACCCACAGCATCAGCGGCAGCAGCAGCACGGCGTAGACAGCCGTCACCAGGAACACCGAGCGCCAGCTGCCGCTATCGGCCAGATAGCCGCCAAGAATATAACCGATCGCGGCGGCGAAGGAGTAGCCGCCGGTCAGCAGACCGATCCACAGGGGCGCCTTGCCCGGCGCCGCCAGCTCCCGGGTCATTCCGTAGCACAGGGGTAGAATGGCCCCAGAGGCGCCCTGGATCGTGCGCCCGAGGATGATCCACTCCAGCTTTGTGGCCACGACGCTGATGAGTGAGCCGATGGCGCAGAGGCCCACCAGGATCAGCAGCAGGCGCCGACGGCCGAACAGGTCGCCCAACCGGCCGCCGACCGCCGCGCTGGCGGCTGACGCCAGAAGGAAACAGCTCACCAGCCAGCCAGCGGAGGTGATGTTCTTGAATTCCTTCAGCACCGTTGGCAGGGCGGTGACCACCATGCTGCTCTCGAGCGAACTCAGCACCTCGACCAGCATCAGCACCGCCATGATGCCGTAGAATCTGCCCTTTGAGATGAGCGGGCCCCCGGCCGAGTCTTGATGCGTCACGGCGTTCTTCCCCGAAATCTCACGCTAAGCACGACCCAGTTCATCCCGCCCGCTGGTCTTTGGAGCGCGCCAGCACGGTCTCCCGGCGGCCGGCGATGTCGGCGCCGGTGCGGTTGTTCCAGCCGCCGGAGACCCGATAGGCGTAGTGGATGCGGCGGGCCTCGGCGAGGGGCAGCAGGTGGGTCTGATCCCAGTCCTCGCGCATGCCGGTGATCATCGCCTTGTCCTGCTCGGCGATGTCGGCGGCGAGCTTCATGCAGAACGGCAGCAGATCGTCGTGGGCCACCAGGTGATTGGCCAGGCCGATGCGGTAGGCCGTCTGGGCGTCAACGAAATTGCCGGTCATGGACATCTCGCGCGCCTTGGCCATGCCGACCCGACGCGGAAGATCCACCAGCACCGGGCCCGGAAACACCCCGACGCGCACATGAGTGTCGGCGAAGACGGCCTTCTCTGACGCGACGATGAAGTCGCAGCCCAGCGCGATCTCGAAGCCGCCGGTCACCGCCGCCCCGTTTACCGCCGCGATCAACGGGGTCTTGGAACTGCCCACCGCCCCCGAGGCCGATGGGAGGTCGGCGAGGTTCTCGACCCCCAGATTCTTGAGGTCCAGACCGGCGGAGAAGGCCGGATCGGCGCCGGTGATGACGATGCAGCCGGCGTCCTGGCAGGCGGCCATGGCGTCAACGATCCCCTGGGACAGCGCGGCGTTGAGTGCGTTGCGCGCCTGAGGCCGGTTCATGCGGATCAGGGCGACCCGGCCATGACGCTCCGTAATGACCACATTCTCCGACACGGCTGGCTCCCAATGTTCCTGACCCGCGCACTAGACGGCGATAGCGGCGCGGCGGCAAGGGCGCGCATTGCCGGATCGGCGACGGGGGGCTACTCAGGCGTCCGCAGCGAAAACCTCGGGAGACGGCGATGGCGATTTCACTCTACGACCTCAGCGTGACGGCCTATTTGCAGGGCCTGAACGGCGTGAGCACCTTCATGGAGAAGGGTCTGGCCCACTGTCAGGCGAACGGGATCGACTTGGGCGAGGTTCTCGAGACGCGCCTCTACCCGGACATGCGGCCGTTCAGCTATCAGATCGTTTCCGTGACCCACCACTCGCGCGGCGCCATCGAGGCTGTGCAGGCGGGTGTATTTTCGCCGCCAGCGGCCGAGACCGCCCTCGACTATGCGGGCCTGCAGAAGCTGGTCGCCGACGCGCGCACCGCGCTCGCCGCGGTGAAGCGCGAGACCGTCGACGCCCTGGAGGGCCGTGATGTGGCGTTTCAGCTGGGCGACCGCCAGATGCCCTTCGTGGTCCAGGACTTCCTGATGTCGTTCTCGCTGCCGAACTTCTATTTCCACGCCACCACCGCTTACGACATCCTGCGCATGAAGGGCGCGCCCATCGGCAAGCGGGATTACATGGGCGGTATGCGCCTGAAGGCCTGATCCGGCGGCGGGTTGCGCGCGCCCATCGTCCACCCTATCAAGCCCGACGCACAGACGTCGCGCCAAGATGCAGATGGGGGGAGGGGCGCATGCAGTCCGGTCGGCTGGGCAAGAGTTCGATTGTGGTGTCCAGGATCTGCATGGGCACCATGACCTTCGGCTCGCAATGCGACGAGCATGAGGCGTTCCGCATCCTCGACAAATCGTTCGATGCCGGGATCAATTTCTACGACACCGCCGAAAACTACCCGGTGCCGCCGAATGAGGAATATGCCGGCCGCACGGAGGAAATCGTCGGGCGCTGGATGAAGACCAAGCCGCGGGACGCGCTGATCATCGCCACCAAGGTTAGCGGCCCGAGCCACGGCTGGCTGCGCGCCTCCCAGCGGGCCGGGATGACGGCGCTTGACCGCCACAACATCACCCGCGCCATTGACGCCAGCCTCAAGCGGCTGGGCACGGATTACGTCGACCTCTACCAGACCCATTGGCCCGACCACGGCGCCCGCTACGAGGAAACCCTGGACGCCCTCGACGACTTGGTGCGCGAGGGCAAGGTCCGCATCATCGGCTGTTCCAACGAGACCACCTGGGGCCTGATGAAAAGCTTGGCGGTTGCGGAAACTGGCGGCCTGGCGCGCTATGAGACCATCCAGAACAATTTCAGCCTCAACAACCGCCGCTTCGAGGACGAATTGGCCCAGGCCTGCCGCGAAGAGAAGGTCAGCCTGATCCCCTATTCGCCGCTGGCGGGGGGGGTGCTGTCCGGCAAGTACCAGGGCGGGGTCATGCCCGAGGGGGCGCGGTTCTCCAAATATCTGGCCATGGGCGGCCGTCAGGCGGCCATGGCCCGGCGCTTCGTCAATCAGCGCAGCCTGACTTCCACCGAGCGCTTCGCGGCCATCGCCCAGGAATCCGGTCTGTCGCTGGTGACCCTGGCGACCGCCTGGAGCAAGCAACACGACTTCGTCGCCTCGACCATCGTCGGCGCCACCCATGCCGACCAGGTCGACGACATCCTGGCCGCCGCCGACATGACTCTGCCGACGGAC
>CAXNKO010000227.1:0-4465 GCA_964202685.1 Caulobacterales bacterium | reverse complement strand
CTGGAATATCCATAAGGATATGACAATACGCATGAAAGTGTCCGGGTCCCGCGCCGCTGGGGCGGCCCGCAAAGGCGCCGGCCGCCAGTTGAAAAAAACGCCAACCGACGTGAGCCTTGAGGCGGCGGCGCCTCGAACGCGCCGGGCGTCTTGACCCTGCGGGCGCGTCGCGCCAAACGCCGGACATGAACATCCTTCTCGTCGGCTCCGGCGGGCGCGAGCACGCCCTGGCCTGGAAGATCGCCCAGTCGCCGCTGGTCACGCGCCTGGTGGCCGCGCCGGGCAGCGCCGGGATCGGGGCCCTGGCCGAGATCCGCGACCTGAAGCCCACCGACGTGGCCGGCCTGACAGCCCTGGCCCGAGAGATCGCCGCCGACCTGGTGGTGATCGGGCCGGAGGTGGCGGTGGAGGCGGGCCTCGCCGACGCCTTGGCCCTGGCCGCCATCCCCTGTTTCGGGCCCACCGCCGCCGCTGGCCGGTTGGAAACTTCCAAAGCCTTCGCCAAGGCCTTCGCCGACCGCCACGGCCTGCCCACCGCCGCCTACCGGGTGTTCGACGCCGCGGCGCCGGCCAAGGCGGGGCTGGCCGGGTTCCGCCCCCCCTATGTGATCAAGGCCGACGGCCTCGCCGCCGGCAAGGGGGTGGTGATCGCCGAGGACCTGGCCGCCGCCGAGGCCGCCATCGACGATGTGTTCGCCGGCCGCTTCGGGGCGGCGGGCGCGCGGGTGGTGATCGAGGAGTTCCTGGACGGCGAGATCGGCTCCCTGTTCGCCCTCTGCGACGGGACGACGTCGATGCTGTTCGGCTGGGCCCAGGACCACAAGCGCGCCTTCGACGGCGAGCAGGGCCCCAACACCGGCGGCATGGGGACCTATTCGCCGGCCCCGGTGTTCACCCCCAAGCTGGTGGATGAGGTCCGCGCGCGGCTGGCGGAGCCCGCCTTCGCCGGCGCCGCCAAGGACGGGGCGCCCTACCGCGGGGTGCTGTTCGTGGAGCTGATGGCCACCGCCGAGGGGCCCAAGCTGGTGGAGTTCAACGCCCGCTTCGGCGACCCGGAATGCCAGGTGCTGATGCTGCGGCTTGAGAGCGACCTCGTGCCCTATCTGCTGGCCTGCGCCACGGGCCGCCTGGCCGAACTGCCGGCCCCGGTGTGGCGCGACGAGGCGGCGGTGTGCGTGGTGCTGGCCGCCCGCGGCTATCCCGACGCGCCCGAGGCCGGCAGCGTCATCAAGGGCGCCGAGCAGGACTTCGGCGAACATGTGGTGGTGTTCCACGCCGGCGCGGCGCGGGGCGAGGACGGAACCTTGCGCGCCGCCGGCGGCCGGGTGCTCAACGTCTGCGCCCGCGGCCCCACCCTGCAGATCGCCCGCGACCGGGCCTATGCAGCGGTGGCGCGCATCGACTGGCCGGAGGGATTCCACCGCACCGACATCGGCTGGCGCGCGCTGGGTCGCTAGCCGCGCCGCCCGCGCCTCGATAAGCTTCTTTCCAGCATCATCGGAACGGGGACCCGCCATGGCCGAAGCCGCCGAACTCACCGAAGCCGAACGGGAAGTGCTCAACACCGGCGCCGAGGCGGTGACCGAAGCCCACCGCTTCGACGAGGCGGCCCTGGCCCACTGGATGGAAGGCCACGTGGAGGGCTATGCGGGCCCGGTGAGCGTGCTCCAGTTCAAGGGTGGCCAGTCCAACCCCACCTACCAGCTGATCACCCCCGGCCAGAAATACGTACTGCGCCGCAAGCCGCCGGGCAAGCTGCTGCCCTCGGCCCATGCGGTGGACCGGGAATACCGGGTGATCAGCGCCCTGCACCCCACCGGTTATCCCGTCGCCAAAACCTATGCTCTGTGTACGGATGAAAGTGTCATTGGCGCCATGTTCTACATCATGGACATGGTGGAGGGCCGCATCTTCTGGGACCAGAGCCTGCCCCAGTGCCTGCCGGCCGAGCGCCACGCCATCTTCATGGCCAAACTTCAGGCCCTGGCCGACCTGCACAACACCGACTACGCCGCCATCGGCCTGGAGGAGTTCGGCCGGCCCGGCAACTATATGGGCCGCCAGGTGGACCGCTGGACCAAGCAGTACCGGGCCTCGGAGGACACCCGCATCGAGGAGATGGAGCGGCTGATCGAGTGGCTGCCCCGCACCGTGCCCGAGCAGGAGCGCACCTCCATCGTCCACGGCGACTACCGGTTGGACAACATGGTCATCCATGAGACCCAACCCACCGTGAAGGCGGTGCTGGACTGGGAGCTGGCCACCCTGGGCGAACCCATGGCCGACTTCACCTATCTGCTCATGCACTGGGTGAACGGCACGATCTCGGAAATTCCGGACCTGAAGGCCCACGGCCTGCCGACCCTGGAGGAATTCGCCGAGGCCTACCGGGTGATGACCAACCGCGCGACGATGCCCGACCTGAACTGGTTCTTCGCCTACAACGCCTTCCGCCTGGCCGCCATCGTCCAGGGCATCCTCGGCCGGGTCCGCGACGGCACCGCCAAGCACGCCCACGCCGAAAGCCAGCGCGCGCGGGTGGGGCGGCTATCCAAATCAGCCTGGGAGTTCGCCCAGAAGGCCGGGGCTTAGGGGACCGAGGTTACGCGGCGCCCACCGCCGCCGCCAGCAGCCGGTCCAGCGCCGCCGCATCGTCGAACACGCATCGCACCGGCCAGGCCGCCACCCGCGCCCGCCAATCCGGCGGCAGGCGGGCCCAGTCTTTTTCGGTGGTGACCAGACCGGCCTCCAGCAAAGTCGCCCGCGCTGCCAGGCGCTTCAAGGTCGCCGTGTCGTAGGCGAAGTGGTCGGGAAACGGCGCGAAATCCACCAGCGCGCAGCCGGCCGCCCTCAGCGCCCGCTCCACTTTCCACGGTTTGCCGACCCCGGCGAAGCCCAGCAGGCGGCCGGGCGGCGGCGGGCCTGCCGGGACCAGGCGCGCGGTGAGCACCGGGCGGCTGGACAGCACGGCCAGTAGCTCCGGGTCCGGCGCCTCCACCCCATCCGGCAGCAGCACCACCACGGCGTCGGCCCGCGCCAGCCCTGCCGCCAGGGGCTCGCGCATGGGGCCCGCGGGAAACACCCGCCCGTCCCCGAACGGCCACTCGCCGTCGCGGGTCTCGCCATCCACCACCACCAGCGACAGGGCCTTGGCCAGGTTGGGGTTCTGGTGGCCGTCGTCCATGACGATGGCGCGGGCCCCGGCCGCGGCGGCGGCGCGGGCTCCGGCCAGCCGGTCGCGGGCCACCCATACGCAAGCCTCGGCGGCCAGCATCAGCGGCTCGTCCCCCACCTGGGCGGCGTCATGCCGGGTGGGATCGACCCGCACCGGCCCCCTCAGCCTGCCGCCATAGCCCCGGGACAACGCGTGGGCGGCGACGCCGCAGGCGGTCAGCCGCGCCAGGATCGCGCGCACCACCGGCGTCTTGCCGGTTCCCCCCAGGGTGAGGTTGCCGACGCAGATCACCGGCGCGCCGGGATCAACGGACGGAGTCCGGGCGATCCGCCGGGCGGTGACGGCGGCCCAGGCCCATGCCAACGGGGTCAGCAGGGCGCGGGCGATGGGGGCCGGGCCCCGGTCGCGCACATACCACCAGCGCGGGGTGGCGAGCTTCATGGCGGGGCCAGCAGCGGGGCCAGCAGGGCCATGGCCCTGTCCAGCTCGCCGCCCTGTCGCGCCGCAAATGCCGTCGCCGCCTCGCCCATGCGCCGGGCCACCTGCGGATAGGCCATCAGGCCGGCCAGATGCCGCGCCAGGGCGGCCTCGTCGGCGGCCTCGATGGCGGCGGCTTCGGCGAACAGCTCGGCGTAGAGGCCGCGGGCGTTGTCGGCGTGGGGGCCGGTGAGGATCGGCAGCCCGCACCGGGCGGGCTCGAGGGGATTGTGGCCGCCCACGCCCGGCACGAACGCGCCGCCCATCACCGCGATCCTGGCGGCGCGCAGATAGACGCCCAGCTCGCCCAGGGTATCGACCAGATAGGCGTCCGTCTGGGCGGTGATCGCCTCGCCGGCGCTGCGCTGGGCCGCGGCCAGGCCGAGGCAGGCCAGTTCCCGCATGACCTCGGGGCCCCGGTCCGGGTGGCGAGGCGCCACGACGAGCAGCGCCCGCGGTCCCGCCGCGGTGGCGCGCCGGAAGGCCCGGGCGATCAGCGCCTCCTCGCCGGCATGGGTGCTGACGGCGATCACAACCGTGCGTCCCTCGGCGGCGGCTTCCAACGCCGCCAGGGCCTGGGGATCGAAGGGCAGGGGTTCGCCCAGCTGTTTCAGGTTCAGCCGCGGCCCGCAGACCGCGCCCAGGCCGGTAAGCCGGGCCTGGGTCTCCGCGTCCTGGGGCAGGATCAGTTCGAAGGCGCCCAACAGCGCCCGGGCGCTGGCCGGCGCGCGCCGCCAGCCTCGCGCCGATGCTTCGGTCATCCGCGCCGAGACCAGGGCCAGGCGCACGTCCCGGCGCCGCGCCGCCGCGATC
>CAXNKO010000226.1:0-4475 GCA_964202685.1 Caulobacterales bacterium | reverse complement strand
AAGGCGATGGTGGCCACCATCACCGCGGTCTCCGCCTCCAGGAAGCGCTCCAGCCGCTCGGCGCGCAGCTCCTTTTCCAGGCCGGCGTGATAGGCCAGCGCCGGCGCGCCCTGGGCTCTCAGCGCCTCGGCCAGTTCATCGACCCCCTTGCGGGAGCCGGCGTAGATCACCCCGGCGCGGTTCGGCCGCTCGGCCACCAGCTCTAGCACCCGCTTGCGGCCGACGCCGGACTTGCGCTCGGCGGAAAGCTGCAGTTCGGGGCGCGCGAAACTGGCGACGAACTCGCGGGCGCCCTGCAGCCGCAGCTCGGCGCGGATGTCCTCGCGGGTGCGGGCGTCGGCGGTGGCGGTGACCGCCAGCCGCGGCACGTCGGGGAAGTCGGCCGCCAGCCGCCCCAGCATGCGGTATTCGGGCCGGAAGTCGTGGCCCCACTGGCTGACGCAATGGGCCTCGTCGATGGCGATCAGCGCCAGCGGCAGCCGGTGCAGGCGCTCCAGCATGGCCGGCGCCATCAGCCCCTCCGGCGACATGTAGAGCACGTCCAGCGCCCCGGCCTCGAGGCGCCGCCAGGTCTCGTCGCGCTCGCGGGGATCGACGTTGGAGTCCAGCCGGGCCGCCGCCACCCCGGACTGCACCAGGGCCGCCACCTGGTCGGTCATCAGCGCGATCAGCGGCGACACCACCAGGCCGACGCCGGGCCGCAGCAGGCTGGGGATCTGATAGCAGAGGCTCTTGCCGCCGCCGGTGGGCAGCACCGCCATGGCGCTGCGCCCGGCCAGCACCTCGCCGATCACCTCGCCCTGCAGGCCGCGGAACTCGGCATGGCCAAAGGTGCGGCGCAGGACCTCCCGCGCCTCGTCAAGCGAAGCGGTCATGGGGCGGTTATGGCGGGCGGGCGGATTCGGCGGAAGGCCGAATCGTTGCTTGACACATACCGACTAGTTGGTATGTTTTTGCCATGATCAGCGCCCCCGCCAATATCGTATCGGCCCGCACCCGCCTTCTGGAGGCGGCGCGGGACATGATCCGGGCGCGGGGTTTTTCCGCCACGTCGGTGGATGAGATCTGCCGGGCGGCCGGGGTGACCAAGGGGGCCTTCTTCCACCACTTTCCGTCCAAAGAGGCCCTGGGCGTGGCGGCGGCGCAGTTCTGGACCGAGACCACCGGGGCCCTGTTCGCCGCCGCGCCCTATCACGGGCCGGCCGATCCCCTGGACCGGGTGCTGGCCTATATCGATTTCCGCAGCCTGTTGCTGGACGGCGACCCGGCCGCGTTCACCTGCCTGGCCGGGACCCTAGTGCAGGAGACCTTCGGCTCCAGCGACCCGATCCGGGCGGCCTGCGAGGCCTCCATCTTCGGCCACGCCGCCACCCTGGAGGCCGACATCGCCCTGGCCATGGCCCAGCACGGGGTCACGGGAACCAGCGCCCGCAGTCTGGCGCTCCACACCCAGGCGGTGCTGCAGGGCGGCTTCATCCTGGCCAAGGCCGCTGGCGGCCCGGCCATCGCCCGGGAGAGCGCGGCCCACCTGCGGCGCTATTTCGAACTGCTGTTCAATAGGGAGTGAACCCGATGTCGAAAATTTCCCCCTGCCTGTGGTTCAACGGCCAGGCCGAGGCGGCGGCGAATTTCTATGTCGCCCTGATCGCGGACAGCGCCATCCTGTCGGTGAGCCGTTACGGCGAGGGTGCGCCCTTCCCGGCCGGGACCGCCCTGATGGTGGAGTTCGCCCTGGCCGGCGCGACCTACCAGGCCCTCAACGGCGGTCCACAGTACGCCCACAGCGAGGCCATCTCCCTGTCGGTGTCCTGCGACGACCAGGCTGAGGTTGACCGGATTTGGGACGCCCTCACCGCCGGCGGCGGCGCCGAGGGCCAATGCGGCTGGTGCAAGGACCGGTTCGGCATCTCCTGGCAGGTGGTTCCCGCGGGCCTCGGCGGCCTGCTGAGCGATCCGGATCCCGGACGGGCGGGCCGGGCCATGCAGGCCATGATGGGCATGAGCAAACTCGACCTCGCCGCCATGCGCGCCGCCGCCGACCAGTCCGGCGGCTGAAACCCACCAACCCAGAGAAAGGAACGACCCATGAGCGAAGCCAACATGAACCCCGCCGACTTCGGCATGCACGGCCTGGCGCCGCATCTGGTGTGCAAGGGCGCCGGCGCGGCCATCGACTTCTATGTGAAGGCGTTCGGCGCCCAGGAGTTGATGCGTCTGCCCGGCCCCGACGGGAAGCTGATGCACGGCAGCGTCAAGATCAACAACTGCATGGTGATGCTGGCCGACGAGTTCAGCGACGTGGACGAGGCGCACCGCAACGCGGCGCCGCCGACCCTGGGCGGCACCAGCGTGGTGATTCATCTGCAGGTGGACGACTGCGACGCCTGGGCCGACCGGGCGGTGGCGGCGGGCGCCAAGGTGGTCATGCCCATGGCCGACATGTTCTGGGGCGACCGCTATGGCGTGGTCGAGGACCCCTTCGGCCACCGCTGGTCGATCGCCACCCCCAAGGGGCCGCCGGTGATGGGCGAGGCCCTGACCTCCGCCATGAACCAGGCGATGGAGGGCTGAGCCATGACGTTCCAGGCCTATATGGGCAATATCCAGGCCAAGACCGGGGTCGATCCCGCCGGCTTTCGCAAGCTGGCCGACGCCCGCGGCTACCTGGCCGACGGCGCGTTGAAGCCCACCGTGAAGGCCGGCGAAGTCGTGGCCTGGCTGAAGCAGGACTTCAGCCTCGGCCACGGCCACGCCATGGCCATTGTCGCCCTGCTGAAGGGCGCGAAGAAACAAGGAGACGCGCGATGAGCTACATCGAAGGTTTCGTGATCGCCTGCCCGAAGGCGAACCGGCAGGCATTCATCGACCATGCGACCCGAACGGATTCGATGTTCATCGAGTGGGGAGCGACCCGGGTGATCGAATGCTGGGGCGATGATGTGCCGGAGGGCAAGGTCACGGACTTCCGCATGGCGGTGAAAGCCGAGGCCGACGAGGCGGTGGTGTTCAGCTGGATCGAATGGCCCGACAAGGCCACACGTGACGCGGCCAAAGTGAAGATGATGGCGATGATGTCCGGCGACATCCCCGCCGACCCGCGCGTGGACGCCAAGGTCAACCCCATGCCCTTCGACGGCATGCGGATGATCTACGGCGGGTTCGCGCCGGTGGTGGAGCTAAACGGGTAAGGGGCGGCGCCCGGGAACCCAAGTCCCGATCCGGTGTTTCCGACACAGCGCCGCAATTGAGGCCCGGCCGCCTCCGGCCAGGGGATGGAGACATGCTGACCTTGAACGTCGAGACACTGGGGGACGATCTGATCATCAGGCTGACGCCGCCCGCCCGAGCGGCCCTAGGGCTGCGCGACGGCGACACCGTGGTGCTGACCAGGACCGTTAGCGGCGAGGTGTCCCTGGCCCCGCTGGACCTGGACCACCTGATGCGCCTCGAACGCAACCGCGCTGTCCTGCGCCGCTACCACAACCCCAGCGCCAGGCTTTAGCGCCATCGGCGGCGATCTGACCGCGGATCGCCGCGTGTCCATGCCCGCGACGCAGGCTAGACTGCGCCGCGATGAATCGGTCCCCACCCCTCGCCCTCTACGAGTTCTTCGCCGGCGGCGGCATGGCCAGGCTGGGCCTGGGCGAGGGCTGGGCCTGCGCCTTCGCCAATGACTTCGATCCGGTCAAGGCGGCGGCCTGGCGCGCCAATTTCGCCGACGGCGGGCGGTTCCATGAAGGCGACGTCTGGGCGCTGTCGGCCGCCGACCTGCCGGGGCGCGCCGACCTGGCCTGGGCGTCGAGCCCCTGCCAGGACTTCAGCCTGGCCGGGGGACGGGCTGGGCTGGCCGGGGGACGATCGGGGGCCTTCTTCGGGTTCTGGCGGCTGGTGGAGGCGCTGGCCGCCGAGGGCCGGGCGCCGCGCACCCTGGTGATCGAGAATGTCTGCGGCCTGCTCACCTCCCATGGCGGGGCCGATTTCGCGGCGCTGTGCGCGGCGCTGGCCAGCCAGGGTTACGGATTTGGGGCGCTGGAGATCGACGCGGCGCGGTTCCTGCCCCAGTCGCGGCCCAGGGTGTTCGTGATCGCCACCCTGGAGCCCACACCGGCGGGGCGGATCGGCGAGAGCCCGTTTCACACCAAGGCGGTGCGCGCCGCCGCCCAGGCCCTGCCGGCGGACCTGGCCGCGCAGTGGATCTGGTGGCGGCTGGACGCCCCGCCGGCCCGCAACACCGACCTGGCGGCGATGCTGGAGCCCGACCAAGCGGTGGCCTGGCACGGGCCGGCCCAGACCCAGCGGCTGCTGGCGCTGATGGCGCCCCTGCACCGGGCGCGGCTCGACGCCGCGGCGGCGGCGGGCGGACGGGCGGTGGGGGCGGTCTACCGACGCACCCGGACGGAAGCCGGACGGCGCACCCAGCGGGCGGAGGTGCGCTTCGACGGCCTGGCCGGCTGCCTGCGCACGCCGCGGGGCGG
>CAXNKO010000225.1:0-4488 GCA_964202685.1 Caulobacterales bacterium | reverse complement strand
CGCTGATCTACTGCTGGCGCGGCGGAACCCGCTCCCAGGCCATGGCCACGATCCTGGCGCGGGTGGGTTGGCGCACCACTGTGCTGGCCGGAGGCTATCGGACCTATCGGCGCCATGTGCAGCAGCAGCTTTACCAGACGCCCTGCCCGCTGCGGTTCGTGTTGCTGGACGGCGACACCGGCTCGGCCAAGACCGAGATCCTCGCCCGCCTGGCCGCGCGCGGGCTGCAGGTCATCGACCTGGAGGGGCTGGCCGGCCACCGGGGCTCGCTGTTCGGCGGCTTCTCCGGACAGCCGCAACCGGATCAGAAGCTGTTCGAATCCCGGCTGCTGAGCGCCATCGAGGCCCTCGACCCTGCCCGGCCCGTGGTCGTCGAGGCGGAGTCCAGCAAGATCGGCGACCGCATGACGCCGCCCTCGGTCTGGCGGGCGATGCAGGCGGCGCCGCGCATCGAGGTCGTGGCCCCGCGTGACGTCCGCGCCCGCTATCTGGTCAGCGCCTATGCCGACATCATCGCCGACCCGGATCGCCTGCAGGCGATTTTCGCCGGCCTGCCGGTCCGTCCCGCCGCCGCCCGCCTGGAAAGCTGGCGCGGGCTGATCGCGGCGGGCGACCACGCCGCCCTGGCCGAGGCGCTGATGGCGTTGCACTACGACCCGGCCTATGCCCGCGGCCGGCGCAAGGACAGCCGCCCGCCCCTGGCGCGGATCCCCACCGACGCCCTGGATGACGCCGCCCAGTCCGCCGTCGCCGACCGGATCGCCGGCCTGGTGGCGGCCTTCTGAGCGTCAAGCGGCCTTGAGCTTTTTCAGCAGCTCTTTCTGCCGGTCCGGGTCCAGGTCGGTGAACGGGAAGCCAGTGCGGTCCACCTTGCCGGCGTAGAGGCGGATCAGCTTGTCGGCCACCTGCTCGGCCGAGCCCACCACGGCGAAGGCGTCCACCACCTCATCGGTGAGCAGGTCGGACATTTCCTTCCACTTGCCCTGCTTGGACAGCAGGTTGAGCTGCGGCTGCAGGTCGTGCCAGCCGTGCACCTCGAACACCCCCTTGTAGGCCGGGGTCGAGCCATAGAACGAGATCTGGCCGCGGATGGCCTCCATGCCCTTGGCCAGCGGTTCGTCGGTGTCGCCGACCACGGTGAACAATTGGGCGACGATATCGAACTTCTTCCGGTCGCGGCCGGCGGCGGCCAGGGTCTGCTCGATCTTCGGTATGGTCACCTCATGCATGTATTTCGGCGTGGTGAAGCCGTGGCAGAGCACCCCGTCGGCCACCTCGGCCGCCACCCGGGTCATCACCGGCCCCACCGCCGCCAGCATGATCCGTGGCCGGTCGTAGTCGCGGTTGTCCGGCACGAAATAGGGGGTCATCAGGGTGTGAGTGTAGAACTCGCCGCGGAAATCCAGCGGTTTGCCGTCGTACCAGCAGTCCCACACCGCGTGCATGGCCTGGATCATCTCGCGCATCCGCGGCGCCGGGCTCGACCAGGGCATGGAGAAACGCTTGGTGATGTGCGGCGCGATCTGGGTGCCCAGGCCCATGATGAACCGGCCCTTGGAGGCGGCGTTGAGGTCGTGGCCCACCTGGGCCAGGGTCATCGGATTGCGCGAGAACGCCACGATGATCGAGGTCAGCAGTTCCAGGGTCGTGGTGGTCTGCGAGGCCACCGCCAGGGGCAGGAACGGATCGTGCTTGGTTTCGTTGCTGGCGCCGCAGTCGTAGCCGGCGGCCTCCAACGCCCTGGCGGCGGGTCCGGCCTTGTCCAGCTCGGACGGAATATGACCGTCGATCTTCATGCCGCGATGTTCCTCTGCAAATCGGGTTTGGCGGCGTTTAGAGCATGCCCGCTGCGTCTCAGTCCACGTTCCAGCCGCCGGAATAGGAGAACACCTGGGCGGTCTGAAAGCGGTTGGTCCCGTCCAGCAGCACTGAGGCGAAGGCGGCCAGCTCCTCCATGGTCCCCAACCGGCGCAGCGGCGTCTCGGCGGTCAGCGGGTCCGACCAGGCGCCCAGGGTGACACTGGCGTCCGTCGCCGCGCCGGGCGGGCAGTTGGGGAAGCCCTCGAACACCGCGTTCTTCGACGCCAGGGCGTTGATCGAGATCCCGTCGCGGGCGTGTTCCAGCGCCACCGCCTGGACCAGGAAGTTCTGCCCCGCGCGCCCGGCGCCATAGAGGGTCCAGTCCGCCTCGGGCCGCGTTCCCGCGTCGCTGGTGAACACCAGCACCTGGCCGCCGCCGCGGTCCCGCATCACCGGGATCACCGCCCGCAGCATGTGGAAAGTGCCTTCCATATAACCCGCCATGGCCCGCACATGCGCCACCGGCGCGTCCAGGAACGGCCCGCGGGTGAACCCCAGCGCATGGCTGTTGAGCGGCTGCAGGGCCGCGGCGTCCAGACGCCCGAAGCGGGCCATCGCCCGGTCGACCAGCGCCTGCGCCCCCTCGGCGGTGGCGCAAGACCCCGGGCCGGCCCGGGGAATTTCCGCCTCGCCGATCACCTCCGCCGCCGCCCCCAGCGCCGCCAGCTCCTCGGCCAAGCCCGGCCGCGCAAGGTGGATGACCAGGTCGTGGCCCGAGGCGGCCAGGCGCCGGGCCAGGCAGGGGCCCACGTAGCTCTCCGCGTGCTGGATCAGCGCGACTCTGCGTTCGGCCATGACGGTGATCTCACTCCCGGCGGGCCGACCAGGATGGGAACGTCTTCAAATCGTGTCAAACTTTACCACCGGCCAGCCGGTGCAATTTCATCACGGCACAATTGTGATCTTCCCCTCACCCATCTTGAATCTCGGTGGATACCCGGTTGCCGCATTCGGTTTCAGCGGTTCGGCACGACGGAAGAAGGCAGCGGCGCGTCCTACAATCCTGTTCTTGAGCGATACGTCGAAGGTAACGTCGTCAAGCTGATGACGGACTCCCGCATCGTGATGGACACCTTCGTTTTCGACGTGACGTGGCTGAGCAAGGAGGGGCGCTTCGTCACCACGAAGGAGTATCCCGAATGGGCGTGGTTCGAGTGCTTGGTCAACGCCTGCGTCCACCGGTCTTACAGCTTCAGCGGCACCGAAATTACCGTGAAGCTCTTTCCTGATCGGATGGAGGTTGAAAGCCCTGGTGGCTTTGTACCGCCGGTCACGGAGCAAACTATCTACGTGACCCGCGCCTCGCGAAACCCGCACCTGATGGACGCTCTCCGTCATCTGGGCTTCGTCCGGATGGCGAGAGAAGGGACGCGGCGCATTCGCGATAGCATGAAGGAATGGGGCCTTCCCGATCCGACCTTCAAGCAAGAAGCGCTGCACGGCGTGGTCGTCCGCGTGACACTAAAGAACGACCACGAAACCCGCAGCCGGGTGACCGACCGCGACGTCGCCCAGTTCTTTGGTGTGGAGGTGTGGCGGACGCTTCAAGAGCACGAAATTAAGATCGTGGCGTCGACCTATCACAACGGCACAATCCAAGTATCCGAAGCTCAGCGGATCACCGGGAGGACATGGGCCACGAGCAAAAAAGACCTCGACCGCTTGGCGCGGCGCGGAATCCTAGAGTTCGTGGCGGGGATATACACCCGCGATCCGAAGGCTCACTACAAGCTCATTAAGTCGATGATCGCCGATCCCGCCTAGTGCCACGCACAGTGCCGGTTTGGGTACGCGAAGTATAATATCGCCCTTCGTTGTTAAGAACAAATCATGAACAATCGTAGCGGCTACCGTGCCGGGATCAGCCTGCGGGCATTCTCGTACATGATCTTGTCCAGGGTCCGGCCCTCCACCCCCTTCAGCGCCCCGGCGACGAAGTCCGCCGGCGCCGCCACGCCCTCCGGGTGCGGCCAGTCGGAGCCCATGCAGAGGAAATCGTCGCCGACCCGCTCCACCACCGACTTCACGTCGTCCTCGGGGAACGGCGTCACGCCCACGCACTGGCGAAAGATCTCGCTGGGGCGCTGCTTCAGCGGCCCGCCCGGCCAGGGGCCGTTGCGGGTGGAGGCGCGGGACTTGTCCATCTTGCGCAGGAAGGCCGGGACCCACTCGCAGCCGTTCTCCACGCTCATCATCCGCAGGTTGGGGAAGCGCTCGAACAGGTTCCAGAAGATCAGCGACGACAGCATGTGCATCAGCGGCGCCTCGCCCAGCGCATGCATGAAATAGAAGGCCGATGACCGCAGCGGCTGCTGCTTGGGCGCCTCGCCCCAGTCGGTCATCAGCGCCGAGGTCCCGCCCTCGTTCTGGCCCAGGTGCAGGGCCACCACCAGCCTGGCCTCGTTCACCCGCGCCCAGAAGGGATCGAAATAGCTGTCGGCCGGCGAGCGGCCGTTCACCGGGCCGTAGGGCATCAGGATCACCCGCGCGTCATGGCGGATCGCCCACTCCAGCTCTGTCACCGCCTGGTCGAGGTCGTTCATCAGGATCGCCGGCGTGGCGTAGATGCGGCCCCGGTGGTTAAAGCCCCAGCGTTCCTCGAACCACTGGTTGAAGGCCCGGGTCAAC
>CAXNKO010000224.1:0-4509 GCA_964202685.1 Caulobacterales bacterium | reverse complement strand
GAAGAGAAGGCCGGTAACGTCATCCATGGCGGGCGTGGCGCCTCCGTGCTCTGGAACAGCGTTGGTCTAAGCAGCCAAAACCTATTCCAAATCAGCCGGTTATGCTACGTCCGCCAGCCCGCTTTCAGGCCCAGCGTGAATAAGACGGGTTAGGATCGGGATCCGCAGGTTGTCCAGCAAGATTCACAAGTTCATGCGCCCTGCCCATCCGTTTCGCGCCGCGCCAGCTTCTCCAGCACCCGGCCGCGGCCGCGCGAGAGCGCGGTGACCACGCCGCGGAAGGTGCGGGCTTCCTGGTCGTTGAAGCGGGCCTTGCCGAGCGCGGCGCGCAGGTTCTGGACCATGGAGGGCTTCTTTTCCGGCGGATGAAAGAAGCCGGCGGCCTCCAGCTCGGTCTCCAGGTGGTCGAACAGGCCCTGCATGACCGCGCCGGTCGCCGGGGGCGCGGCAGGGCGGAACACCGGCGGCGGGGCCATGGCCTGGGTCATGCGCCATTCATAGGCGTTGAGCGCCACCGCCTGGGCCAGGTTCAGCGAGTGGAACCGGGGATCGACGGGGATGGTCACCACCGCCTGGCAGAGCGCGATGTCGGCGGTCTCCAACCCCGCGCGCTCACCGCCGAACAGCAGGCCCACCGCCTCGCCGGACGCCTGGGCCGTTGCGATCTCGGCCGCCGCCTCGCGCGGGGTCAGCACCGGCAGGCTGAGTTCCCGGGGCCGGGCGGTGGTGGCGTAGACCCGGGTGAGGTCGGCCACAGCTTCGGCGACGCTGGGGTAGACCCGCGCGGCGTTCAGCGGCCAGTCGGCGCCCGAGGCCGCCGCCCAGGCCCGCGCCTGGGGCCAGCCCTCACGCGGGTTGACCAGCCGCAGATCGGCGAGGCCGAAATTGGCCATGGCGCGGGCCACCGCGCCGATGTTCTCGCCCAGCTGGGGGGCGTCGAGGATCACCGCGGGCGGGGCGTTGGTGCGCATCCGGGGGATTCAGACCGATAAGCGCCCGGGCGCAAGCCCCCTGGCCGACACGCCTCGTCAAGAGTCGCGCACGCGCTCTTTGCGTCCGGTCAAACGCCCGTTATAGGGCTCCGTCCTCGCAGATCCGGAGCCGGAATTTCTCATGTCCAAGATTAAAGTCGCCAACCCCGTCGTCGACATCGACGGCGACGAGATGACCCGGATCATTTGGCAGTGGATCAAGGACAAGCTGATCTTCCCCTACCTGGACATCAACCTGGATTATTACGACCTGGGGATCGAGCACCGCGACGCCACCGACGACAAGGTGACCGTGGCCTCGGCCGAGGCGATCCAGAAATACGGCGTCGGCGTGAAGTGCGCCACCATAACCCCCGACGAGGCCCGGGTGGAGGAATTCAAGCTCAAGTCCATGTGGAAGTCGCCGAACGGCACCATCCGCAACATCCTGGGCGGGGTGGTGTTCCGCGAGCCGATCATCTGCAAGAACGTGCCGCGCCTGGTGCCCGGCTGGACCCAGCCGATCATCATCGGCCGCCACGCCTTCGGCGACCAGTACCGCGCCACCGACTTCCGGGTGCCTGGCAAGGGCAAGCTGACGGTGAAATGGGAAGGCGACAACGGCCAGAAGATCGAGCACGAGGTGTTCAACTTCCCGGGCGCCGGGGTGGCCATGACCATGTACAACCTTGACGACTCGATCCGCGACTTCGCCCACGCCAGCCTGGCCTACGGCCTGGACCGCAAGTACCCGGTCTACATGTCCACCAAGAACACCATCCTCAAGGCCTATGACGGCCGCTTCAAGGACATCTTCCAAGAGGTGTTCGAGACCGAATACGCCGCCAAATACAAGGCGGCGGGCCTGACCTATGAGCACCGGCTGATCGACGACATGGTGGCCGCGGCGATGAAATGGTCCGGCGGATTCATCTGGGCCTGCAAGAACTACGACGGCGACGTGCAGTCCGACACGGTGGCGCAGGGCTTCGGCTCGCTCGGCCTGATGACCTCCGTGCTGATCACCCCGGACGGCAAGACCATGGAGGCCGAGGCCGCCCACGGCACCGTCACCCGCCACTATCGCCAGCACCAGAAGGGCGAGGCCACCTCCACCAACTCCATCGCCTCGATCTTCGCCTGGACGCGGGGCCTGGAGCACCGCGCCAAGCTGGACGGCACGCCGGAACTGGCCCGCTTCGCCCAGACCCTGGAAAAGGTCTGCATTGACACCGTCGAGGCCGGCGACATGACCAAGGACCTGGCCCTGCTGGTGGGCGAGGAGCAGGCCTGGCTGACCACCGAGGGCTTCATCGACAAGGTGGCCGCCAACCTCGACGTGGCGCTGGGCAGGTAACCGCGGCGCGGGCGGGGCGGCCCCCTACCCCGCCATCGCCGCCTTGATCGCCGCCAGACCCTCGGCGGCCCGGGCGCCATCCGGGGCGCCGCCCTGGGCGAAGTCGGGGCGGCCGCCGGCGCCCTGACCGCCCATGGCGGTCACCGCCGCGCGGGCCAGATCCACGGCGCTGAACCGGCCCTGCGCCGAACCGGTCACCGCCACGGTCACCGCGCCCTTGCCGTCGGCGGCCCCCACCAGGGCGATGACCCCGTCGGGAACCTGCTTCTTGAATTCCTCGGCGATGGGCCGCAGGTCCTTGCCGCCGACGCCCTCCATGACCCGGGCGATCAGGACGACGCCGCCCACCTCCTCAGGTACGGGCGCGCCGGCCGCGCCGCCGCCGCCCATGGCCAACTGGCGCTTGGCGTCGGCCAGCTCCTTTTCCAGCTTGCGGCGCTGGGCGTCGAGGGCGTCGATGCGGGCGGCGAGTTCAGACACCGGAATCTTGTACTGTTCGGCCAGGGACCGGGACACCGCGGCCTGGTCCAGCAGCCAGCGGCGCGCCGCCTCGCCGGTGAGCGCCTCGATGCGGCGCACGCCGGCGGCGATGCCCTGCTCGGCCACCACCTTGAACAGGGCGATGTCGCCGGTGCGTCCCACATGGGTGCCGCCGCACAGCTCCACCGAATAGGCCCCCTCGCCGTCCAGCGCCTGGCCCAGGGTGAGCACGCGGACGCTGTCGCCGTATTTCTCCCCGAACAGGGCCATGGCCCCGGCCTCGATGGCCTGTCGCGGGGCCATTTCGCGGGTGTCGGCGGCCAGGTTCTGGCGGATCACCGCATTGACCTCGGCCTCGATGCGCTCGAGCTCGGCGGCGGTCACCGGCGCCCCATGGCTGAAGTCAAAGCGGATGCGCTCAGCGTCGACCATCTGGCCCTTCTGCGACACGTGGGGGCCCAGCACATGGCGCAGCGCCGCATGCAGCAGGTGGGTGGCCGAGTGGTTGGCGCGGGTGGCGGCGCGGGCCTGGGGTGTGACCGCCAGAGCCACGCGCACGCCAGGCGCCAGCGCGCCCTCGGTGATCTCCAGGGTGTGGACGAAGAGGTCGCCGGCCTGTTTCTGAGTGTCGGCGACCCGGGCGCGACCGCCGGCCCAAGCGGCCTCGCCGGCGTCGCCGGCCTGGCCGCCGCTCTCGGCGTAGAAGGGGGTGCGGTCGAACAGGGCCTGGACGGTCTGGCCGGCCGCGGCCTGGGTGACCTCGCGCCCGTCGGCCACCAGGGTGAGCAGCTCGGCGGGCCCCTCGGTCTCGTCATAGCCGGTGAATTCGGTGGCCCCCAGGCGCTCGCGGATGGCGAACCACTCGGTGGCGGCGCCGGCCTGACCCGAGCCGCTCCAGGCCTCGCGAGCCTGGTCGCGCTGACGCTTCATGGCGGCGTCGAACCCCGCCAGGTCGACGGTGATGCCGCGCGGGCGCACCGCGTCCTGGGTGAGATCCAACGGGAAGCCGTAGGTGTCATAGAGCTTGAACGCCGTCTCGCCGGGGATCACCCCGCCCTCGCCCAGGCCTGCGACCGCCTCCTCCAGCAGCGCCGAGCCGCGGCCCAGCGTGCGGCGGAAGCGCTCTTCCTCCTGGCGCAGGGTGTCGATGATGGCGTGGCGGGCCCGCTCAATCTCCGGATAGGCCCCGCCCATGGCCTCCACCAGGGTGGGCGCCAGCCGGTGCATCAGCGGCTGTTCGGCGCCGAGGATGTGGGCGTGGCGCATGGCCCGGCGCATGATCCGGCGCAGCACATAGCCGCGCCCCTCGTTGGAGGGCATCACCCCGTCGGCGATGAGGAAACTCGAGGACCGCAGGTGGTCGGCGATCACCCGGTGGGAGGGCTTGGCCTCGCCCTCGGCGCGGGTCCCGGTGAGCGACTCCGACGCCGCGATCAGGGTGCGGAACAGGTCGACGTCGTAGTTGTCATGCACGCCCTGCAGCACCGCGGCCACCCGCTCCAGGCCCATGCCGGTGTCGATGGAGGGTTTCGGCAGCGGGATGCGGTCGTCGGGTCCACGCTGGTCGTATTGCATGAACACCAGGTTCCAGATCTCCACGAACCGGTCGCCGTCCTCGTCCGGCGAGCCTGGGGGCCCGCCGGGGATATGGGCGCCGTGGTCGAAGAAGATTTCCGAACAGGGGCCGCAGGGGCCGGTGTC
>CAXNKO010000223.1:0-4527 GCA_964202685.1 Caulobacterales bacterium | reverse complement strand
CGAGCGCGACCCGATGGCGGTGGTCGAGCCTGAGTCCACGCCCCTGCCTCGGGCCGAGGATCGCAGCGGCCCGGTGCTGCGCGATTCCGATGGCGGCGAGAGCCATGCGCCGGCCTTCCTGCAATCGCGTCCGGCCCCTGCCCCGGCTGTGGCCGCCGAGGGCGATGCGCCGGCAAAGCCCCGCCGCCGCCGCGCCCCGCGCAGCTTCGAAGGCGCCCCCGCCGCCGAGCCTGAAGAGGTTTAGCTAGCGCAGCCCGGATCTGCGCCCACGACCCGCCTCACCGAGGCCGGGTCGCGGGCGAGCGCCCTGGCCGGCCGGATGGGACGGCGCGCAAACCCCCCGCCGCAGTTGGGGCAGACGCCGGCAAGCCGCGTCTCGACGCAATCGGCGCAGAAGGTGCATTCATAGCTGCAGATCATCGCCGCCTGGCTGTCCGGCGGCAGGTCGCGGTCGCAGCATTCGCAATTGGGACGCAGCTCAAGCATGGTGGGGCTCCGCAGGGGGCGCCACCAGCCTGCCGCAATCCGTCCGCGGTCGGCAAGTCCGGTGTTCAGCCCACCTCGGGCGCCGAAGCCGCCACGTCGGCGCTCTGGGCCTCGGCGGCCGGGGCTGCCGGCTCTGTGCTCTCCGGCGAGGTCGGGGCCTCCAGCGCCACCGGCTCCAGGTCCGCGCTAGGCGCCGGCGCCGCAGGGGCCGCCGGCCGCACCAGCTTGCCCGGACGATAAAAGACGTGCAGCCCCACCTGGGAGACCCGCAACAGCCCCGCCCCCCAATTGGGCGACACGGCGGTGGTGTGGAAGTGGGTCGCGCCGGCCACCTGGGGCATCACCGCCCCGGCCAGGGCGCGGGCGGCCACCCGGCGGGCCCGCACCCAGGCGCCGCGCTCGCGCACCACCTCGGCGGCCCCGTCGCAGGCGAAGCTGAACTGGCAGCTGCGCGAGGCCGCGCCCTGGTAGACCACGCCACAGACGGTCTTCGGAAAACCCCGGACCTTGACCCGGTTCAGCACCACCTGGGCCACCGCGGCCTGGCCCTGGGCGGTCTCGCCGCGGGCCTCGAAATAGACCGCCTGGGTCAGGCACTCCAGGTCCCGCACCGCGGCCCTCGGCGCGGCCGCCACCAGGTCTCCCGCCGAGGGCAGGGCATAGGCGGCGGCCAACCGCGCGTGGTCGGCGGCCGGCGCGCTAGCGGCGGGTTTGGGAACCGGAAACATGGCGGCGCCCAGCCCGCCGCCGAGGGCGGCGACGGCCAGGCCATAGATCATCACGCGCGCACGCGCGCGGCGTTGGCAAGGAGAAGGCAAAATGGACGTGTCCTGTGCGGCGAGGGCGATCGCGCCCTCCGTCGTCGTCGCCCCGACGGCCCCTGCCCATGCTGGCGGCGGTCAGTGCGGGCTCGCCCTGATACACGGGGAGGAACGAGCCGAATCTATGCAAGCCTTATGCCAGTGCGGCGACAATGTGGCAAGCTCATTTTCGCAGTGCAATAAAAACCCGGTGGCGTTCCTGTATCCCTCTATTGTTCGGAACCTTCCGCTCGGTGCGGGATTTCCGCCTGAATCTTGCCCATGGAGATGGATGTGAAACCCAAGACCTGCGCCTTGCTGGCCGCCGCCGGCGCGGCCCTGGCCCTGGCCGGCTGCGGCCACAATGTCGAGCAGAAGGCCGCCACCGGCGCCATCGCCGGCGCCGTGGTCGGCGGCCCCATCGGCGCGGCGGTCGGCGGCGCCGCCGGCGCCGCCCTGGGACACGCCAAGGAGCGCTGAATTCCACTCGCAGCCATCCTCCCCCAAGAGGGCAGGGCTATCGCAAATGAGTCATGAACTTGAGGAGTTCGTTGTTCTCCCGCCTGGCTTTGAGTCGTTTGTGTTTGAGCGGGATTTTTTGCGGGTCGGCCTTCAGGACGTTGAGGGCGAGACGTGGTGAGGCGGCGAGGTAGGCGGGTCCGTTGTCCTTTCGGTTTCGGGTTTGATCTTCGTCCATCAGGACATCGAGTTGCCAGGGAAGGTTGTTCTCGATGGACCAGTGCTTGCGGGCGATGCCCATGACCTTGTCCGGCGGCATGGATTTGGACAGGGCGAAGGTGCGCACCTGATGGGTGGTCTTGTCGCCGTGGGTTCTTGAGACCTCGACCGGGCCACAGCGACGAGGCCCAGCAGCGCCTTGGGCGAGGCTGCCGGCGTGAAGGGGGTGACGAAGGCGCGCCGCGTTTCAAGGCGTCCGTGGCCCTTGTCGGAGGTCGCATGGATGCGGGTGCTTGGGTCAGACGCGGCCGGATCGAGGGGGGCGTTGGCGTCCCTGGCCAGTTTGGACTGGTTGCCCTTGCCGTCCACGGCGAGGTGGCGCAGCCCCGCGTTCCTGGCGGGCAACCTGGCCGAAGGCGGCCACGAACAATACATCCACCAGTTCGTGCTGAGCGGTGAAGCCACGAGGATCGGGAAAATCCTCAAAGGCATCCAGAAAAAGCATCAGACTGTGTCTCCACCCAACGGGACACCTTCTGAATCCATCCGCCCAGGCCTACAAGCAGGCCTTCCTCTCATGTGCGATTCCCCCGGCCCCGGGGGGGAGGAAGGCTAGCGCCTACGCTCGCACGCCGCTCAGGGGGGCGGAGCCGAAGGCGCCCAGCTTGACCGTGCCGGTCATGGCGTCGCCGGCCACCTTGGCGGTGAACTCCAGGGTCATGGGCATGGGCGAGGTGATGTTGGCCGACCAGGTGAGGGTGTCGCCGTCCACCGCGCCGGAGACCGTCTGTTCGCCCATGGCGCTCTTGGTGGTTCCGGTGAAGGTGGCGCCGCTGGTGACGATCACCGCGGTGACCTGCTGGGCCCCCATGGGGGTGCTGAGGGTGAGGTTCCAGGTTCCGTCGGCCGACATGAGGCGCTCCCTTGATTGCGGGGTGAGCTAACCAAGGGCGCGGCGCCGATGCAAGGGGCCTACTCGGCGGCCTGGCGGGGGGCCTTGAGGGCGGCCTGCTGGCGGTCCAGTTCGGCGGCCCGGGCCTCCACCAGCTCGACGATGTGGTCGATCATGTGATCGTTGTCCATCTTGTGGTCCGGCTTGCCGGCCAGATAGATCATGCCCGCGCCCTTGCCGCCGCCGGTGAAGCCCACGTCGGTCATCAGCGCCTCGCCGGGACCGTTCACCACGCAGCCGATGATCGACAGGCTCATGGGGGTGGAGACGTGGGCCAGGCGGGTCTCCAGGGCCTCGACGGTCTTGATGACGTTGAAGCCCTGCCGGGCGCAGGAGGGGCAGGCGATGATGTTGACCCCCCGGTGGCGCAGGCCCAGCGACTTCAAGATATCGAAGCCGACCTTGATCTCCTCCACCGGGTCGGCGGCGAGGCTGACCCGGATGGTGTCGCCGATGCCAGCCCACAGCAGCGAGCCGATGCCGATGGCGGACTTGACCGTGCCGGTGCGCAAGGCCCCGGCCTCGGTGACGCCCAGATGCAGGGGGCAGTCGATGGCCTCGGACAGCATCTGATAGGCGGCCACGGTCATGAAGGCGTCGGAGGCCTTCACACTGATCTTGAACTCGTGGAAGTCGTGGTCCTGCAGGATGCGGGCGTGGCCCAGCGCGCTGTCGACCATCGCCTGGGGACAAGGTTCGCCGTAGCGTTCCAGCAGCTCGCGCTCCAGGGAGCCGGCGTTGACGCCGATGCGCATGGAGCAGCCGTGGTCGCGGGCGGCCTGGATCACCTCGCGCACCCGCGCCGCCGAGCCGATGTTGCCGGGATTGATCCGCAGACACGCTGCCCCGGCCTTGGCGGCCTCGATGGCGCGTTTGTAGTGAAAATGGATGTCGGCGACGATGGGGACCTTGGCGGCCTTGACGATGGCGCTCAGGGCGGCGGTGGAGGCCTCATCGGGGCAGGAGACGCGGACGATGTCGGCGCCGGCTTCCTCCAGGGCGCGGACCTGGGCGATGGTGGCCGCAGCGTCCGAGGTCAGGGTGTTGGTCATCGACTGGACGGTGATGGGGGCGTCGCCGCCCACCTCCACGTCGCCGACGCGGATCTTGCGCGAGACGCGCCGCTGGATGGCGCGCCAGGGACGATAATGGGCGGGGTCTGGTCCGGTCATGGCGTGGGCAGACTAGCGACTGTGGGCCGAAAACGCACGCGCCGGATCAGGATGCGGCGGCGTCAGGGGGTTAGTTTGCCGACTACGGTGGGGCCCAGAGGCAGCAGGCCCTTGTTCTCGCCGCCGCTGAAGGCCTGCACTGCATCCGCTTCGGCCACATCGGCCACAAGACCCGGCAACGCCGGGGCGCGGTAGGCTTCGCCGGCGGCGAGCTGGCGGGCGAAATAGACCGTGCCATCGGCGCCGCGCACCACCAGCGTCGCGGGCCGGCGCGCCTGCAGGACCACGCCTGAGCCCTCGCCGGCGGTTGCGCCATAGACAGCGCCCTTGGCGATGAATGTGGCGGCCAGGTCGATCGGCGCGGCGGCGGGGGGCGGGTCTGGCGCCCCGGCCGCCGGCGCGACCTCGCCGCGATCGGCGGCGCGCTGGGCGGCGGCGG
>CAXNKO010000222.1:0-4529 GCA_964202685.1 Caulobacterales bacterium | reverse complement strand
GTCCGGCCCGGCGGGCAGCATGGTCACCACCACCTCGGCGTCCGCCACCGCCGCGGCCACCGACGTCCTGGCCATGCAGCCGCGGCCCTCGGCGCGCGCCACCGCCGCGGCGGACAGATCGAAGCCGGCCACCTGATGTCCGGCCTTGGCCAGGTTGGCGGCCATGCCCGAGCCCATGTTGCCCAGGCCGATGAAGGCGATGCGGCTCATGCGGTCAGCTCCGGCAGCGGCGTCCATTCCTCGCTCGGCGGCAGGGGTGCGAAGATGGCGTCCAGGTCCGCCTCGGTCACCGCTTCGAAGCTGGCGGGATCCCAGGCCGGCGCATTGTCCTTGTCGACGATCACCGCGCGTACCCCCTCGGCGAAGTCGTGGGTGGCTGTCATGCGCCGGGCGATACGGTATTCCATCGCCATCACCTCGGAAAAGCTCGTGGCCTTCGCGCCCAGCTTCAGCTGCCGGAAACTCACCTTCACCGAGATCGGCGACTTGGTCCGCAGGGTGGCCAGCTGCGCCTTGGCCCAGTCGGAACCGTCAATCGCCAGGGCCTCGACGATCGCCTCGACGCTGTCGCCGCCGAACAGCCGTTCGATGCGGTCATGATTGGCGCCCATGGGCGTGCGGCCCGCATCCACCTCCATCTCGGTGAGGATGGTCTCCACCGCCCCCGGATCAGCGATCAGCCTGGCCTTGAACGCCGGCAGCGAGGCGCTGGCCAGGTCGTCGGTGGCCACCCCGGACAGCTCGCAGTCGGCGGCCTTGATCCGCGCCCCGGTGAGCGCCAGCCAGATCCCCGTGTGTCCGGCCATCCTAGGCAGGTGCCAGCCGCCGCCCACGTCAGGAAACAGGCCGATGCCGGTCTCCGGCATGGCGACGGTGGTGCGCTCGGTGGCCACCCGGTAGCGGGCCGGCAGCGACAGCCCCACGCCGCCGCCCATGGTGATCCCGTCGATCACCGCCACGATGGGCTTCGGATAAACCATCAGCAGGTGGTTCAGCCGGTATTCGGTCATGAAGAATTCCGCCGCCGCCCGGCCGTCGCCCGCCCCGCTCTCGGCCAGCATGCGGATGTCGCCCCCGGCGCAGAAGCCGCGCTCGCCCGCATGGTCCAACAGCACCAGCTCTATGTTCGGATCGTCGCGCCACGCCAGCAACGCCGCGGTGAGCGCCTGGCACATGCCGGTGGTCAGGGCGTGCAGCGCCTGGGGCCGATTGAGGGTCAGCCAGGCGACGCGGCCCTCGACACGGACGAGGATCTCGGGGTCTGTCACGGTCAGCTCATGGTCGGGATGACAAAGGACGAGGCCGCCGCGTCGCCTTCCGGCCAGCGGGCGGTAACGGTCTTGATCTTGGTGTAGAAGCGCACCCCTTCCATCCCATGCTGGTTGGCGTCGCCGAACGCCGAACGCTTCCAGCCGCCGAAGGTATGATAGGCGATCGGCACCGGGATCGGCACATTGATCCCCACCATCCCCACCTCCACCCGGCTGGCGAACTCGCGGGCGGCGCGGCCGTTGCGGGTGAAGATCGCCACCCCGTTGCCGTACTGATGCTGGGACGGCAGCGCCAGGGCCTCCTCGAAGCTCTCGGCCCGGACAATCTGCAGCACCGGCCCGAAGATCTCCTCGCGGTAGGCGCGCATGCCGGGGGTCACCCGGTCGAACAGGCTGGGGCCGATGAAGAACCCCTGATCGAAGCCCTGCAGGGCGAAGCCACGCCCGTCGACCACCAGGTCGGCGCCCTCGTCCACCCCCAGCTGGATATAGTCGGTGATGCGCTGGCGGTGGGCGGCGGTGACCACCGGCCCGTACTGGGCGTCGGGATCGCTGGAGACCCCCACCTTCAGGGTCTCGATCTCGGCCAGCAACCGCTCGCGTACGGCCTCGGCAGTCGCCCTCCCCACCGGCACGACCACCGGCAGCGCCATGCAGCGCTCACCCGCCGAGCCATAGGCCGCGCCGATGATATCCTTCGTGGCCTGGTCCAGGTCGGCGTCGGGCAGGATGATCCCGTGGTTCTTTGCCCCGCCCATGGCCTGGACCCGCTTTCCGTTCGCCGTCCCGGTGGCATAGACGTACTGGGCCACGTCCGAGGAGCCGACAAAGCTCACCGCGCGCACAAGCGGATGGGCCAGCAGCGCATCCACCGCCGCCTTGTCCCCATGCACCACATTGAGTACGCCCTTCAGGTCCATGCCCAGGGCCGCGCCCGCTTCCATGAACAGCTCCGCCAGCCGCACCGGCACGCTGGGGTCCTTTTCCGACGGCTTGAGCACGAAGGTGTTGCCGCAGGCGATGGCCACCCCGAACATCCACATGGGGATCATGGCCGGGAAGTTGAACGGGCTGATGCCCGCGGCCACCCCCAGAGGCTGGCGCATGGAATAGACGTCGATGCCGGGGCCGGCGCCTTCGGTGTATTCCCCTTTCAGGGCATGCGGGATTCCGCATGCAAATTCAATTACTTCCAGTCCACGCTGGATGTCGCCGCGGGAGTCGGCGACGACCTTGCCATGCTCGGCCGAGAGCAGGGCCGCCAGTTCGTCCATCCGCGCCTCCACCAGGCGCTTGAACTCAAACATCACCCGCGCCCGGCGCTGGGGGTTGACCGCCGCCCAGGCCGGCTGCGCGGCGGCGGCGGCGGCGACAGCGGCATCCACCTCGCCGGCCGTGGCCAGGGCCACCCGGGCCTGCACCCCACCGGTGTTGGGGTCGAACACCTCCCCATGACGGCCGGAGGTTCCCGGCGTCGCCGCGGCGTTCACGAAGTGATGGATCTCACGCAAAGGAACCTGGCTCCAGCTTGCCGGACGGCGATTCAACAGCCGCCCCGCGGAAAGGTCAAATGACCCCCTTGGCGCGCAGGGCCGCGATCTCGGCGGGGCTGTAGCCCAGTTCCGCCAGCACCGCTTCGGAATGTTCGCCGGGCTCGGGCGCCGCCGTGCGCGGGCCGCCGTCGGCGCCGGCCAGGCCGATGGGCTGGCCGACCAGGTTCAAGCGCCCCAACGTTGGGTGCTCCACCCCGCGCACCATGTCCAGCTCCGCCACCTGGGGATCGGCGAACACCTGGTCGATGGCGTTGACCGGACCGCAGGGCACACCGGCCGCATTCAATATCTCCACCCAGTCGGCGACGGTGCGGGTGCGGGTGATCTCGGCGATCGCCGCGTTCAGTTCCGCCCGGTGCTTGACCTTGGCGCGGCCAGCGAACCGCGGGTCCGCCAGCAGGTGCTCGGCGCCGGCCGCCTTGCAGAACCGCCCGAACAGGGTCGCCCCCGACGCCGCCAGATTGATCAGCCCATCCAACGCTGGAAACAGGCCCATGGGCATGGCGGTGGGGTGATCGTTGCCGGCCTGGCCGGGAACTTCGGCGTCCACCAGCCAGCGCGCCGCCTGAAAGTCCAAAACGGCGATCTGCGCCTGCAGCAGCGAGGTGGTCACCGAGCGCCCCCGGCCGGTGACCTCCCGCTCCAGCAGCGCGGTCATCGCCCCCAGCGCCGCATAGAGTCCGGCGGAGGTGTCGGCCACCGCCACCCCGGCCCGCACCGGCCCCTGCCCCGGCAGCCCGGTCACCGACATCAGCCCGCCCAGGCCCTGGACGATCTGGTCGAGGCCTGGTCGCTTCGCATAGGGCCCCTCCTGGCCAAAGCCGGAGATGGACACATAGACCAGCCGCGGATTGCGCGCCGCCAGGGTCTCATAGTCGATGCCCAGCCGGTGCTTCACATCCGGCCGGAAATTCTCGAACAGCACATCGGCCCGGTCCGCCAGCCGGTAGAACACCTCTCGGCCCTCGGGCGACTTCAGGTCCAGCTCCAGGCTGCGCTTATTGCGGTTGAGGTTCTGGAAGTCCGAGGAATGCCGGCCCGCGCCCACGTCCGAGGCGCCGCCCTTGTTCTCCACCATCAGCACCTGGGCGCCCCAGTCGGCGAACTGGCGCACCGCCGTGGGCCCCGAACGCACCCGTGTCAGGTCCAGCACCTTGAAGCGCGACAGCGGCAGGGCCTGGCTCATCACTATTCCTATGGTTGGCCGCGTGGCCAGGATTCGACTACAGGCTAGCTCAGCCGCCGTCGACCGATCACAAGGATGCGCCCATGAGCGGAACGATCCACCTCGAACATCCCAGCCGCCACGTCTGCGTGCTGACCCTGGACAATCCGCCCATGAACCCCCTGGGCGGGGCCATGCGCGAGACGTTCCTCGACGTTCTGGACCAGGTCGAGGCCGCGGCCGACCTGCGAGCCCTGGTGGTCATCGGCGAGGGCCGGGCCTTCTGCACCGGCGCCGACCTCACCTCCATCGCCGGCGAGGATCTGTCCACCTTCGGCAAGCTGTTGGACCGCATCGAAGCGTCGCGGATTCCGGTGATCGCCGCCGTCAACGGCTGGTGCGCCGGCGGCGGGGTGGAGCTGGCGCTCTGCTGCGACATCCGCATCGCCTCCCCGGACGCCCGCTTCATTTGCGCCGGCGTCAACATGGGCATGATCGCCTCCGCCTACCGCCTGCCCCGGCTGATTGGCCCTGGCCCCG
>CAXNKO010000221.1:0-4535 GCA_964202685.1 Caulobacterales bacterium | reverse complement strand
TTCACCGCCCTGCAGGCGGCGCGGCGCTCGATTCTGTTGCTGGGATGGGGCTTCGATCCGCGCACGCGGCTGCTCCCGGATGGGTCCGAAGCTGCGGATGACCCTGACGAGGTGGGCATGGTCCTGGTGAGGCTGGCGAAGGCGCGTCCCGAGCTCGATATCCGCCTGCTGGTCTGGAAGTCGGCCCTGCCGATCTCGGCCAGCCAGGATTTCTTTCCCCACAAGGCGCGGCGCTACTTCGCCGACACGCCGGTGAAATTCCGGCTGGACGCCGAAGTGCCCCTGGGCGCCTGTCATCATCAGAAGCTGGTGGTGATCGATGACCGGCTGGCGTTTTGTGGCGGCGGAGATATCAGCGTCGATCGCTGGGACCGCGTCGGTCATCTTGACTGTGACCTGCGGCGGATCATGCCGGGGCTGGATTTTCACCCGCCTCGTCACGAGGTGACGATGATGGTGGATGGACCCGCGGCGCGGGCCTTGGGTGATCTGGTTCGGGAGCGCTGGCGCCGGGCGAGCGGCGAGGTTCTGAACTCGCCGGCGATGACCGAGGGTGATCCATGGCCGCGCCACGTGGAGGCGCAGTTCCGCGACCTGGACGTGGCCATCGCCCGCACGCAACCCGCGTGGCGCGGGGCACAGTCCATCGAGGAAATCCGCCGGTTGAACCTGGCGTCGATCTATGCGGCGGAGCGCACGATCTACCTTGAGAACCAATATCTCACCTCGCCGGCGGTGACCGAGGTTCTCGCCCAGCGCCTTGCGGAGCCGCACGGGCCGGAGGTGGTGCTGATCTCCAGCGGCCGATCCCCCAGCTGGTTCGACCAGCTGACCATGGACCGCGCCCGCGCGATCATGGTCTGGCGTTTGCAGGCGGCCGACATTTACGGTCGCTTCCGCGCCTACTGGCCTCGCACGACCGGCGGCGAGCCCATCATCGTCCATTCCAAGGTGTCGATCTTCGATGACCGGCTGGTCCGGGTCGGCTCGGCGAACCTCAACAATCGCTCCGGCGGCTGTGACACCGAATGCGAACTCGCCGCGCGGCGGGACACGCCGCGCGCCCGCGCCGCGGGGGAGGCCCTGCGCGACCGGCTGGTCGGCCACTTCCTGGGCTGTCGCGGCGATGTGGTGGCGGAGCTCGTTGCCCAGCACAGGGGGGTAATTCCGGCCATCGAGGCGCTGAACCGAGAAGGCCGGCTACAGCCGATCCTGCATCGGCGGATGACGCCGGCGGGCGAATTCATCGCCGCCTGCCACCTGGGCGATCCGGCCAGCGTGGCCGACTCCTGGCGCCCCGGCCGCCGGCGGGAGCGCCTGTTCGCCGAAGCCCGCGCCACGGCCCTGACGCGGCGGCCCGAGACCTGGCCCGAGACCAGAAACGACCGGCCCCCCTAATCGAGATCGAAATCCATCACCAGCGGCAGATGGTCGGAGGCGATCCGGCTCAACGGATCGAAGGGCGCGAACACATCGCGCACGCGGATGTGTCGGCTGACGAACAGATGGTCGATCCGCAGCACCGGCAGGGTGGAGGGGAAGGTCGCCGTCGGCGATTGCAGCGGCGCGAGCTGTCGGGCCGGCTGCAGCCGCGCCGTCAGGGTGCGGTGAACCACCGAGGCGCCGGTGGCGTTGAAATCCCCCAGCAGGATGGTGGGTCCCCGCCGCTGCGGATGGCCCAGCCAGCGCGGTCCGGCGAGGGAGCGCGCCTGCAGCTGCTGCTCGCGTGGCACCAGCCCCAGGTGGGTGTTGAGCACCTGCACCGCCCGCCCGCCGATCTCGACGCTCACCCACAGAGCGCCGCGCGGCTCCAGGCCGGGCATGCGCGGGTAGCCGGGCAGGGGCCCCGCGCGCACCAGCCGCTCCGGATAGGCGGTGAGGATGGCGTCGCCGTACTGCTCCTCTTCCACGCGCAGGGCCGGGTGGAAGTGGAAGGCCATCTCCAGCCGTCTGGCGATCTCATGGGCCTGGTCGACGCCGTGGGTGCGCGCGCGGCCCACATCGAGCTCCTGCAGGGCGACCACGTCGGGCTTCAGCCGGGCGATCACCTCGGCGATCCGCCCGACGTCCAGGCGCCGGTCGACGCCGACGCAGCGATGCACATTGTAGGTCAGGATTCGAGGCATCGCCGCCTTGGTGCGCGCCGTGGCGCCTCCAGGCAAGCGCCAGCCTATTCCCCCGCCGCCCACCGCCGCGTATGAAATGGCCGAAGCGTCGGTTGAACGTGCAGGGAGCGGCCCCGTGAATCTGGATTTTTCGCCCGAGGATGCAGCCTTCCGCGCCGAGGTGCGCAGCTTCATCGCCGAGAACTATCCCGCCGACCTGCGCGCCAAACAGGACGCCGGGGTTCCGCTGACCAAGCCGGATCTGGCCGCCTGGCACCGCATCCTGCACACCAAGGGCTGGGTCGCGCCGCTCTGGCCGGCGGAATGGGGCGGTCCCGGCTGGACCACCACCCAGCGCTACATTTGGTCGGAGGAGAACGCGCGGGCCGACACCCTGCCGGTGCTGGCCTTCGGGGTCACCATGCTGGGCCCGGTGCTGATCCGATATGGCAGCGAGGCGCAGAAGAAGCGCTTCCTGCCGCGCATCCTCACCGCCGAGGACTGGTGGTGCCAGGGCTACTCGGAGCCGGGCGCCGGCTCTGATCTCGCCTCGCTCACCACCCGCGCCGAACGAGTGACCGAGGCCGACGGCAAGGAGTACTACATCGTCAACGGCCAGAAGACCTGGACCTCCCACGCCCAGCACGCCGACTGGGGCTTCTTCCTGGTGCGCACGGATTTCACCTCCAAGCCCCAGGCCGGGGTCACCTTCCTGTTGATCGACATGAGGTCGCCGGGGGTCTCGGTGCACGGCATCAAGCTGATCAGCGGCGACTACACCGTCAACGACACCTTCCTCGACAATGTGAAGGTGCCGGTGGAGAACCGCGTCTACGAGGAGAACCAGGGCTGGACCTGCGGCAAGGCTCTGCTGCAGTTCGAGCGCAGCGGCATCGCCGGCGTGGCGCGCTCCAAGCGGGCGCTGGAAAAGCTGCGCGAGATCGCCGCCCAGGAGAACGCCGATGACGGCGCGGCGCTGATCAGCGACCCCTTCTTCCGCCGCAAGATCGCCGAGGTGGAGATCGACCTGGCCGCCCTGGAGATCACCGAACTGCGCACGCTCTCGGCCGAGAGCAAGGGTGACGGCCCCGGCCCGCAGTCCTCGATCCTCAAGGTCAAGGGCACTGAGATCCAGCAGCGCCTGCAGGAGCTGACCCTGGAGGCGGCGGGCTACTACGGCGCCCCCAACTACAAGGCCCTGGGCGGCAACCTCGGCGTCGGCCCCGACCACGCCAAGTTCGCCTCGGCGTCCTATTTCGGCGGCCGCGCGGCCTCGATTTACGGCGGCTCCAACGAGATCCAGCGCAACATCACCGCGAAGACCGTGCTGGGACTTTAAGCCCGATCATCGCCAGGGCGATCGACGGGTCGCGGCGCAGGGCCTTGAGCGCGCTGGGGACGAAGCCGCGCCCGAACGGCACATAGCCGCGGGCCGTAACCCCCGCGCGCCGGGCGATCTCCAGCAGACGCCCGGACTGGCCGCCGAAGATGAACTCCAGTTCGCAGGGCGCGCCCGCGGCCTGCAGCCGGGCGATGGCCGGTTCCACCAGGCCCGGGTCATGGGAGGCGACCGCCGTGCGGCCTCCGAGCCCGGCCATGCGCTCCACCAGCTCGCCAAATCCGTCGCCAAGGCTACGGGCCGGATCGTCCGGGTCCGGCCACTCGCCCTTGACGATCCGGACCCCGACGCCGCGGGCCACCATGTGCTCCGCGTCCGCCAGGCTGCGCTGCCAGCGGCCGGGCAGGGTGACGCTGACCAGCCCCGGCGGCAGATCCTCCAGCAGCGCCGCCATGAAACCGAAGCTCAGCTCGGCGACGTTCAGGCCGTGGGAATCGCAGTGCAGCCGCACATTGGCCCTCAGCGCCGCCCGGGCCAGGCCGCGGGCCGCGCCGGCGTCAAACCGCAGCGCCGGCGGCTTGATCGACAGATAACCGTCGTGACCGCTGGCGCCGATGCGTTCGATCGCGGCCAGATAGATGTCGGCCACCTTCGTTGGCGTGTCGCCGGGGGCGTCCCAGTACCCCAGGGTGTGGGCCATCCCCTTGGCCTGCAGCCGCTCCACCACCGCCCAGGCCTGGTCCAGGGTCTCGCCGCCGATGCTGTCAGGGGCGAGCCGGCGCATCAGCGGCAGCAACAGCGCCGACGCCGCCGCCGCCAGACCGGCCTTCAGCGCCCCAAGGCCGCCGCGGCGCACGGCCGGCGGCGCGGTGTCGAACAGGGCGGCGTCGTCCTGTTTCGCGTCGGTCATGAGCGCAGGGCTCCCGGATTTCGTCGATTGTATGCCCCCCATGGCTAATCGACTGTTGCCAGCGGCGGGGCGGCGACGGCAGAAAGCGGGGCGGAACCGCGGACACACCCGGCCCGGGGGGCAGGAACCACGTCATGGATTTCAGTTTCACCCAGGAACAGTCGATGTTGCGCGACACCCT
>CAXNKO010000220.1:0-4573 GCA_964202685.1 Caulobacterales bacterium | reverse complement strand
CTGGTCGCGGGCGAACAGCAGCTCCACCACCGACAGCGGCCGTGGCAGGCTGCCGGTGTGGGTGGTGAGGATGGCGTCGGTGCTGCGCCGCATGGGAATGTCTCCAGCTCTACACCGTCGCCAGGATCTGCTTGATGTCGCGCGAGGTCACCGGCCGGCTGGGGTCGAAGTTGGGGTTGAGGCCGCCGAGGAAGCTCATTTCCGCGGTGTCCACATCCTTGGCCTGGGCCCGCAGCGCCCCCACGGTGCAGTTCTCGCGGCCGAGCAGCTTGATCGGATCATAGCCGAAGTCGCGCATCATGTTCAGGTGGGTGATCTTGTCGATCACGCCCTTGGGCAGGTGCTTGATCCCGTTCCAGATGCTTTCCGGCGATTTCGGCCACATGCAGTCGGAGTGGGGGTAGTCGCACTCCCAGGTGACGTTATCGACGCCGATGAAGTCCAGGCTCTGCAGGCCGAAGTCGTCCTCGATGAAGCAGGTGATGAAGTGCTTGCGGAACACGTCGCTGGGCTTCTGGCCGTCGCCGAAGTCGAAGTTGGTCCAGGCGCCGTGCTGCTGCTGCACATAGTCGGCCCGCTCGAGGAAATAGGGGATCCAGCCGATGCCGCCCTCCGACAGCGCCATGCGCAGCTTCGGATGCCGCTTCCAGAAGGTGGCGAACAGCCAGTCGGCGGCCGAGTTGGCGATGGAGATCGGCATGGCGGTGATCCACGAGCCGATCGGCGAGTCGTCGGACGGGTATTCCGCCCGCGCGCCGGTGCCGATGTGGCAGCAGATGACGATGCCGCGCTCTTCGCACAGGCTCCAGAAGGGTTCCCAGATGGGATCGTGGATCGACGGCAGGCCGATCAGGGCGGGATTGTCGCTGAACGACACCGCCCGGCAGCCCAGGTCGGCCATGCGGCTGGCCTCGGCGACGGTCAGGTCCACGTCCCACATGGGCAGCAGCGCCAGCGGGATCATCCGGCCGGGATAGGGGCCGCACCAGTCCTGGATGTGCCAGTCGTTGTAGGCCTGGATGGTGGCCAGCGCGAGCGCCTTGTCCTTCTGCTGCACGAAGCGGTTGCCGGCGAAGCCCGGGAAGGCGGCGAAGTTCAGGCTGCCCAGCACGCCGTTGATATTCATGTCGCCGATGCGGGCGTGGATGTCATAGGTGCCGGGGCGCATCTGGGCGTAGGAGGTGGGCTCGTGGCCGTATTCGGTCTTCGGCCGCCCGACCACCGCGTTGAGGCCCAGGCCAGTGACCTTCTGGCCCTCGATCACCCAGGCCTGACCATGCTCGGTCACCGCCACATGGGGCTCCTGGCCCCTGAACTTGGCCGGGATGTGCTTCTTGAACATGTCCGGCGGCTCGTTGACGTGGTCGTCCACGCTGACGAGGATCAGGTCATCGAGTTCCATGAGGAGCTTCCTTCACAAGCAGGCCCGGGTCCTATAGTCCCGCGCGGGTCAGACCGCCAGCGTCGCGCCGCCCTCATCCACGCGCAGCCGCTCCTGCCGCCGATCGGCGATCAGCCAGCGCCCGTCGCGGCGGACATAGTCCACATGATAGAACCCCAGCCCATGGCGCTTGATGTCGCCGCCCGGCCGCCGGAACACGGTCATCGCCTCATAGGCCCAGATCACCCGGGCCTTGTCGGGGCCGTCGAAGCTGAACTCCGGCCCATGGCAGTGGTGGATGCTGAGCGCGTCCTTCAACTCATTGGCCAGCCACGCGATCATCGCGTCGACCCCATTCAACGGCTGGCCCGGCGCCGAGTGGGAGACGATCTCCTCGACGTGGATCGCCCGGTAGCCGGCCCAGTCCTTGGTGTCGAGCGTCCGGTTCCGCGCCGCCTCAACCTGCTTGATATCCTCGATGGCGGTCAGGCGTTGCAGGGGATCCATGGGCGGGGCTCCGGTGGGAATTCACACAGCCTCACAGCAAACGCACGCTGGCGCCATACACCGGATGCGCCATCGCCGCCTGGGCGAAGGCCGCGTCCGCTGTGACCAGCACCGCGCGCTCGGCCAACGCCGCCGCCAGATACAGGCTGTCATAGGCCGATTGATCCAGCTCCAGGGCGATGGCCTGGGCGGCCTGGGCCAGGCCGCGGGTGGCGATGGCGCTCACCGGCGCGGCCTCGATGGCGGCCAGGGCTGCGCGGGCGTCGGCGGCGGTGATCTGGCCGCGCCGCGCCTTCACCCACAGCACATTGGCGCACTCGATCCAGAACAGGCCCGGCGCCGCCAGGGTCTCGGCGGCCAGAAGGTCCCGGGCCCGATCGGTTCCATCCTCTGTCAACACCCATTTCAGCCCGACGCTGGCGTCGGCGATCAGCGTCACCGGTCCCTGTCCCGGTCGGCCCGCAGATCGTCGAGACTGCTGGGGCCGCCGAGCGCGCCCAACCGCGCCCGCACCGCGTCAAGCCGGGCCAGCGCCGCGCCCCGCCCCAGCCCCACCGACGCCGCCAGGGCCCGCCGCGCCTCCGCCTCCAGCGACGCCCCATTCCCCGCCGCCCGCCGGCGCAGGGCGTCGAGCACGGCCTCGTCGAGATTGCGGATCAAAATCTGCGCCATGCTGAAACTTAACATGATATCGATATCAATGAAATCGAAATGTCGCCGCCGCAGAATCGCAACGCTCGCATGGGCCTAGCTCAAATACGCGACGCCCCCACTTTCGGCGATCAGGCGTTGCAGGGGATTCATGGGCGGGGCCACAGGGTGAGTTTATAGCAAAAAATCCCGGGCCCTCGCCTTCGCAGGATGAGCGGACATGAGTCAGTTTCAACGGCGGTTGGTATTAGCCTGGGTGACCGCGTATTTCAGCCGCCGAACGCGCTTTTCAGTTTTCCGGCCGCGTAGTCCACCGCCGCCCTTGCGTCGGCGACCACGGCGCCCATGCTAAAGAATTCATGCGTGGCGGCTGGATACGCCTTCAGGTCCACGGTGACGCCGGCGTCTCTGAGCTTGGCGGTTAGATTTGCGCCGTCGTCGTGCAGCGGATCGACGCCGGCCAGGATGATGGTGGTCGGCGGCAGGCCATCGAGCTTGGCGGCCACAAGGTTCAGGCGCGGATCGGCGGCCTGCTCCGGGTCGGTCAGCGCGTGTTTGAAGAACCAGGCCAGCATCGGCGTGTTCAGCGGCTTGGCCGCTGCAAACGTCTTCTTCGCCTGGGTGGGGGAGGTGTCGGCGACCGGGTACACCGCCACGATCGCCAGCGGCGCCTGCATCGCCTTGTCCCGCGCGCTGATGGCGACATTCATCGCCATGTTGCCGCCGGCGCTCTCGCCGACCACGGCCACCTTCTTCGGATCACCGCCCCAGGCCGCGGCGTTTGCCAGCACCCAGCCATAGGCCGCGTTGGCGTCGTCATGGGCGGCGGGAAACTTGGCTTCGGGCGCCTTGCGGTAGGCGATGGAGACGACGATGGCGTTGGCGGCCTTGGCCAGGGCGCGGGGGCTGGCGTCATAGACATCGATGTCGGCGATCACCCAGCCGCCGCCGTGGATATAAAGCACCACCGGCAAGGGACCGTTGGCGCTGGCGGGCGTGTAGATCCTGGCCTTCTGACCGCCAGCCCCGCCCGGATAGGTCACGTCCCTGGTGGTCACGGTGGTGTCGGGGGTGGTGGTCAGCCCCTGGTCCTTCATCAGCGCCTTCACCGCATCGGCCGGCGAGGGCTGCTTGCGGGCCTCGGCGGGGGGCAGGCTCTCAATGGGCTTGCCCCCCAGACTCGCCAGCTTATCCAGAACGCTCTGCATGTCGGGGGCCAAGGTGGGCCTTGCGGCGGCGGTCGGCGCCGATACGGCGGGCGGCGCAGGCGCGCTATCGGCTTGCTGGGAGCAAGCGGCGGCTGCCAGCGCCGCCAACGCGGAGGAACCAACCAGCGCCACGGAAAGTCTGGTGTTTTTCATGTTTTCTGTCCCGGCGGCTGCGGGAACAGCCGGGGTCACAACGGGCGCGCGCAGCGCCGGTTCCGAATGCTGAGCTTGCTCTCCAGCCTGGGTGCGCGGCCCCTCAATCGATTTCGTATTGAATGGGTTTGAACGAATGGTTGTTGGATTGCGGCGCGGAACAGGCCGTCAGTGCGACGATAAGGTCTTGCTCGGCTTCGAAAACGATGTGGTCGCCCGGGCGGCTCAATGGCGCCGCGACGGTCAGCCTGCCGCTGGCGTCGATGACGACATTCATGAAAATATTGAAAGCAGTCGGAATGTCATCGGCCTTGATGCCAAATGGCGCCAACGCCTCAGCGAAATTGCCGAAGCAGCCGCGATGCGGATTCGCCTCCTGGTAGAGGATGCGAAAGGTGTCTTTCGAGCAGGGTGTCAGCAAAAAATCGTGCCGCCCGACCGCATCTTCGACAATACGCAACATGATGTTGCTGCGGTTGGAATATAGCGGGTCGCCTGTCGTCATATAGAGCTTGCTGGCGTAATCTAGCCCGTCTTATTCACGCTGGGCCTGAAAACGGGCTGGCGGACGTAGCATAACCGGCTGATTTGGAATAGGTTTTGGCTGCTTAGACCAACGCTGTTCCAGAGCACGGAGGCGCCACGCCCGCCATGGATGACGTTACCGGCCTTC
>CAXNKO010000219.1:0-4600 GCA_964202685.1 Caulobacterales bacterium | reverse complement strand
CAGAGGATCAACGCCGCGGCCCGGCTGGAAGGCATGACCTACGCCCGATTTATTCACGGCCTTGGCCTGGCCGGGATCGATATGGACCGCAAGGTCCTCGCCGACATCGCCGGCGCCGACCCCACCGGCTTCAAGGCTATCGCCGAGAAGGTGCGCGCCGCCCTGGCCTGAGACTGCGGTTTCCGCATTCAAAGCCCTTCGGCGGTGACGCCGGAGGGCTTTTTGCTGTCCCAGATTGCGCTATCAAGCCGTCACGCTAGAGCACGGGTCCCATGACCGATCTCACCCAACTCGAAACCGACCTTTCCGCCCGCATCGACGCCGCCGCCGACCTGGCGGGGCTGGAGGCGGTGCGGGTGGCGGCGCTTGGCAAGTCCGGCCAGGTGTCGGACCTGCTAAAAACCCTGGGGGCCATGAGCCCGGACGAACGGCGCATTCAGGGCCCGGCGATCAATGGCCTGCGCGACCGGCTGACGGCGCGCATCGCCGAGCGCAAGGCGGTCCTCGACGCCGCCGCCCTCGACGCCGAGCTCGCCGCCGGGCGTCTCGATCTGTCGCTACCCGCCGCGCCCCGCCGCCGCGGCGCGGTGCATCCGACCATGCAGGTGATGGACGAGATGATCGCCATCTTCGCCGAGATGGGCTTCGCGGTGGCCGAGGGACCGGACATCGAGGACGATTTCCACAATTTCACCGCGCTCAACTTCCCGCCCAAGCACCCGGCGCGGGAGATGCACGACACCTTCTTCCTGCAGCCCGGCCCCGACGGGGAGCGCAAGGTGCTGCGCACCCACACCAGCCCGGTGCAGGTCCGGGTGATGCGCCAGGCCAACACGCCGCCTGCCGCGCCCTGGATCGCCGCAGGCCAGGCGCCGCCGATCCGGGTGATCGTGCCCGGCCGCACCTATCGCTCCGATAGCGACGCCACCCACACGCCGATGTTCCACCAGGTGGAGGGGCTGGTCATCGACCGCGACATCCACATGGGCCACCTGAAATGGACCCTGGATACGTTCATCGCCCGGTTCTTCGAGACCCCGGCGGTGGAGACACGCTTCCGGCCGCACCACTTCCCGTTCACCGAGCCATCGGCGGAGATGGACGTGCGCTGCGACCGCTCCGGCGGCGAGACCCGGATCGGCCAGGGGACCGACTGGATGGAGATCCTCGGCTGCGGGATGGTGCATCCCAATGTGCTGCGCAACTGCGGCCTGGATCCCGATGAGTGGCAGGGCTTCGCTTTCGGCTTCGGGGTCGACCGGCTGGGGGCGCTGAAATACGGCATGCCTGACCTGCGCGACATGTTCGCCGCCGATACCCGCTGGCTGGCCCACTACGGCTTCTCCGCCTTCCAGGCGCCCAACCCGGCCACGGGACTGTCTTGATGGCGACTTCGCAGCCAAAGACGCAGCCTCCTGCGGTGGGTGTGCGGGCGCCCTTCTCCCCTTGCGGGAGAAGGTGGCCTCCCGGCGGGAGGTCGGATGAGGGGTGTTCCCCGACCTATCCGGGTCAGATGTCGCCGCCAAACCGCAATCGCCGAGCGACCCCTCATCCGACGGCTGCGCCGCCACCTTCTCCCGCAAGGGGAGAAGGATCGAGGGGCGCCTCCGCCGATGATGTGCGCATGTCCAACCGCAAGTCGGAGCAGAGGGTTTTCGCGATGCCGATGGGGGCCATCCGATGAAATTCACCCTGTCCTGGCTCAAGCAGCACCTCGACACCGACGCGACCGCGCAAGCTGTGGTCGACGCCATGACCATGGCCGGCCTGGAGGTCGAGCATGTGGACGATCCGGCGGCCAAGCTGGCGGCGTTCTCGGTGGCCCGCATCGTCGAGGCCCAGCCACATCCCAACGCCGACCGCCTGCGGGTCTGCCAGGTGGACACCGTGGATGGCCGCAAGGAGATCGTCTGCGGCGCCCCCAACGCCCGGGCGGGGCTGACCACCATCTACGCCCCCATCGGCGCCTATGTGCCGGGCTCCGGCGTGACCCTGGAGGCACGGCCGGTGCGCGGCGTGGTCTCCAACGGCATGCTGTGTTCGGCCCGCGAGCTTGAGGTCGCCGAGGAGTCCGACGGCATCCTGGAGCTTGACCCGGGCCTGGCGGTGGGAACCCCGGCCGCGGCGGTGCTGGGCCTGGAGGCGGTGATCGACTTCGAGGTCACCCCCAACCGCCCCGACTGGCTGGGGGTGCGCGGCATCGCCCGCGACCTGGCGGCGGCGGGGCTGGGAACCCTGAAGCCGGATGCCGATCCCGCCGTGAAGGGGGCCTTCCCCTGCCCGGTGACCATCCGCGTCGATGGCGACGCCTGCCCGGTGTTCGCCGGACGGGTGATCCGCGGCTTGACCAACGGCCCCTCGCCGGCCTGGCTGCAGCAGCGGCTGGTCTCGGTGGGATTGCGCCCGATCAACGCCCTGGTGGACGTCACCAACCTGATCTCCCAGGACCGCGCCCGGCCGCTGCACGTCTACGACCGCGCCCATATGGTCGGCGACCGGATCGAGGCGCGCCTGGGCCGCGGACACGCGAGCCCGGCCGACGCCCCCGCCCCGGCCGCCCACGCCGACGAGCAGCTGATCGGGCTGGACGGCAAGACCTATGACATCGGCCACGAGATGTGCGTCATCGCCGACGCCGGCGGCGAGCGGCCCATCGGCCTGGGCGGGGTGATGGGCGGCGCCTCCACCGGCTGTTCGGAGGCCACCACCGAGCTGTTCCTGGAGAGCGCCTGGTTCGATCCGATCCGCACGGCGCAGACCGGCCGCACCACCGGCATCGCGTCGGACGCCCAGTACCGCTTCGCCCGCGGCGTCGATCCGCAATATGTCGTTGGCGGCCTGGAGCTGGCCACCCGGCTGATCCTGGAAATCTGCGGCGGCGAGGCCTCCGAGGTCGCGGTGGCGGGCCATGCGCCCGCCCCGCCCGGCCCCATCGCCTTCGACCGGGCCTATGTGCGGAAACTCTCCGGCCTGGACGTCAGCGCCGCGCGCATCGACGCGATCCTCACCGACCTGGGCTTCAGCCTTGACGGCGACCAGGTCACCCCGCCCAGCTGGCGGCGCGACGTGGCCGGCAAGGCCGATCTGGTGGAGGAGGTGGCGCGGATCGAGGGTTTCGCCGCCCTGCCGGCTGCCCCCCTGCCGCCCATCGCCCGGCCGGCCGGCGGCGTGCTCACCGTGCGCCAGACCCGCATGCGCACATCCAGACGCGCCCTGGCGGCGCTGGGCTATTCGGAAGCGGTGACCTGGAGCTTCCTCAAGCGCTCCACCGCGGCGCTGTTCGGCGGCGGCGGCGCGGCCCTGGTGCTGGCCAATCCCATCGCCGCCGACCTGGAGTGCATGCGCCCCTCACTGCTGCCGAACCTGATCGAGGCCGCCGGCCGCAACGCCCGCCGGGGCTTTCCCGACGCGGCGCTGTTCGAGGTGGGGCCGATCTATCTGGGCGACCAGCCGGGCGATCAGCGCACGGCGATCGGCGGCCTTCTCGCCCCGCACCCGGCCCGGCACTGGGAAAACCCCGGCGGCGAGGCGCTGTTCGCGCTCAAGGCCGACCTGATGGCGCTGCTGGACGAACTGGGCGCGCCAACGCTGCAACTGGTGCAGACCGGCGGCGCCGACTGGTGGCGGCCGGGCCGGGCCGCGCGTCTGCAGCTGGGGCCCAAGACCGTCATCGCCGAGTTCGGCGAGGTGCATCCGCGGGTGCTGAAAGCCCTGGACGTCGACGGGCCGATGCTGGGCTTCGAGATCATCCTCGACCACCTGCCGGAACCGAAGAAGAAGCCGGTGAAGACCAAGGCGGCGCTTTCGCTGTCGCCGCTGATGCCGCTCAGCCGCGACTTCGCCTTCCTGGTCGACGAGGCCGTGGCCGCCGGCGATCTGGCCCGCGCCGTGGCCGGGGCGGACAAGCTGCTGATCGCCGAAGTGCGGGTGTTCGACGTTTACCGCGGCGCCGGCGTGCCCGAGGCCGCCAAGTCGGTGGCGCTAGAGGTGGTGCTGCAACCCCGCGACAAGACCCTCACCGACCCCGAGATCGAGGCCCTGTCGGCCCGCATCGTCGCCGCGGCGGGCAAGGCGGTGGGGGCCCGGCTACGGGGTTAGACGGGTGGGGTTGAAAATATGTCCGTTTCTGCATATGTAGTTTGACACATGGACGCGGCGGCGCGCCTGGAGGAATTTTTCCGCAGACTGGCCGTCGCATCCGCGTGCGACACCGCTGACGAGGCGTTCGCCCAAATTGCGCAGCTGCTGATCGAGGTGGAGGACGAGCTTTCGGGGCTGCCGGCCGATCCGGCCGCGCCGCGGAACGACGGCCGGATGTATCCGCCGCAGGAGGACAACCGCCTCGACATGGGCGGGCGGCAGGACATCCGCGCCTACCGGACCCGCGGACACCGGATCTACCTCAGCGAGTCCGGGGCGATGCTGATTGTGAGGCGATACGGAACATGGGCTTTCGAGACGCCGGACAGGAGTGGCGCGGGCCTGCGGCTCTGAGCGGCCCGCCCGAGATCGCGCGGCTGGTGACCGGTCTGGGCCAGGAGGCCGAGATCAGGCTCGAAGTCGAACGCCCCTATCGGGAAACCGGCCTCTGGTGGCTGAC
>CAXNKO010000218.1:0-4608 GCA_964202685.1 Caulobacterales bacterium | reverse complement strand
GGCTGGCCAGCCCCGACGTGCAGGCCCACTTGATCAATTTCAGCACCGGCAGGATGGGCGACCGGCTGGATGGTTTCTCCGGCTTCACCGCCTCGATCTGCCCGCTGCGTCCGGAAAGCCGCGGCTGGGTCCGGGCCGTGTCGCCCGATCCCGCGGTCTATCCCGAGATCCAGGCCAACTACCTGTCGACCCCCGGCGACCGCGCCGTCATCGTCGCCGGCATGCGGCTGATCCGCCACATCATGGGCCAGCCGGCGATGGCGCCCTACGTGACCGCCGAGGCCGCCCCCGGCGATGGGGCCCAGTCCGACGCGGAGCTGCTGGACTATGCCCGGAGCACCGCGGGCTCGCTCTATCACCCGACGTCCACCGCCCGGATGGGCGCCGACCCCCGCGCCGTGGTGGACGCCGACCTGATCCTGCGCGAGGCCCGCGAACGCCCGGCCCGGACCGGCGCACAGGGAGACGGAAATGTACTCTGACGAGGATGTGGATCGCGCCGCCCGCCGCATCGCCCAGGCCCGCGCGGATCGGACGATCGTCACCCTGGCCGACGGCTTGCCGCCGCTGGGGCGGGCCGATGCCTATCGGGTCCAGACCCGGGTGTGTGAGCTGGTCATGCCGGCGCACGCCGCGATCGCCGGCTTCAAGGTGGCGGGCATGCAGCGGTCCACCGCTTCAAACGTGGCCAAGGACCTTGTGATCGCCAAGCCGCTGTGCGCGGCGCTGTGGAGCCATCAGGTCCACGCCAGCGGCGTGGTGCTGGATGGGGCCGCCCATCGCACCCTGGGCCTGGAGACGGAGATCTGCCTGCGCATTGGGGTGGGAACCCGGCCGGGCGGGGCCAAGACCTATGAGGTTGTCGGCGCCATCGCCGCCTTCGAAGTGGTCGAGCAGCGGCTGGCGACGCCCATCGAGAGCTCGGCGATCAATCTGATGATCGCCGACTCGATCGCCAACGCCGGCATCGTGCTGGGCCCGGAAACCGCCGGCTGGCCGGAGGGGATTCTCGACGACATGGCCAGCATCTCGCGCAACGGCCAGCTGGTGATGGAGCGGCGCATCGGCGAGCGGCTGGAGGACCCGCGCCGGGCGCTTTCGGTGCTGTGTGAGGCGATGGACGAGATGGGCTGGAGCATCCCCGACGGGGCGCTGTTGCTCACCGGCCTCCTGACCACCGAGCTGTGGCTCGCCCCCGGCGACGAGGGCCAGGGGGTGATTGGTCGCCTGGGCCGGCTGACCGCCTCGCTGAAGGCATAGCGCCTACTTCCGCGCCCCGGCCCCATAGACGTCGGTCAGCCGGTTCGGCTGAGCGTGCAGCAGCCGCCCGCCGTCCACCGGGATCACCCCGCCGGTGGTGAACGAACTGGCGTCGCTGGCCAGATAAGCGGCCGCCTGGGCGATCTCCTCCGGCTCGCCGGTGCGGCGCAGCGGCATGTTCAGCCCCATGGCCCGGTGCTTCTCCGGATCGGCGAACAGCGGTTGCGAGGAGAAGGTGCGGATCAGCCCCGGCGAGATGGCGTTGACCCGGATGTTGTCGGGGCCCAGCTCGGCGGCCAGGTTCTTCATGAAATGGATCTCGGCCGCGCGCATGCAGGCATAGACCGCCCGCTCCGTCGCCGCCTCCCAGGCCGAGCCTGAGGAGATATAGATGATCGAGCCGCCGCCGCTCTCGGCCATCGACGGCGCGCACAGGGCCGAGAACCAGACCTTCGACTTGAACACGGTGAGAAAGGTGCGGTCGAGTTCATCGTCGGGCATGTCGATGATCCGGCCCAGCCACGACATGCCGCAGGCGTTGCAGACCAGGGTGGTGACCTTGCCGAAGGCCGCCAGGGCAGCCTTGACCGCCGCCTCCACGTCGGCCTTGACATCGATGTCGCAGCGCACGGCGAGCGCGATCACCTCGCCGTTTCCGTAGCGGGCGTTGAGGTCGGCGGCGACGGCGGCGCACTCGTCGGCATTGCGGCTGGTGACCACCACCTTGGCGCCGCTCTTGGCGTAGCGCTCGACGATGCTCAGGCCCATGCCCTTGGTCGCGCCGGTGACCAGGGCCACCTTGCCGCGCAGGTCGAACTGGTCAGGGCTCATTTCCATCGGACGGTTCCCTGGCTCAATTGAAGACGCGGCTGGCGTTGACGTGGCCGTCGGCGGCGGCCCAGTCGATGCGCACCCGGCGGTGGACGATCCACCAGCGCCCGTCGCGCTTCTCGTAGCGGTCGGTGTAGACGCCGGCGTGATCGAGGCCGGTCTCAGTGACCACAACGAAATAGGTGCGGCCCGAGGCGTGGGCGGCGTCCTCGAAGCTGGTCAGCGAGGTGGTCAGGTTGTGGCGCGACAGCTGCCAGGGTTTCTTGGCGCTCTCCTGGCCGGCCGAGATGCCGCTGATCATGGCCTCGATGGCCTTGCGGCCCTGGCGCGGGCCGTCCCCGCCCTCAAGCACGCCGTCTTCCGAGAACACCGCCGCCAGCCCCGCCCCCGACCCGCGGTCGCCGGCGATGTTGTAGGCGGCGCGGAGATTGTCGATCTCGGCCCGGTCGAGCAGTTCCTGGACGTCCATGCTGTGGCTCCTTCGTGGTGCGGAACTTTGGATCAATAGAGCAGATACGGCGCGCGCTCGGCGAGCCAGGCCTGTTCGTCGGGGCGGGTGAGGGCGTCAAGGTCGGTCGGGGCGGCGGCCGGATCATCCACCCACTGGCGAAGTTGGGGTCCGCCGTTGATCACGTCGATGGCCAGCTTGCCCAGCTCGTACTCGTAGGGGAAATCCCGCCACAGGGGATAGTCGGGGTAGAGCCGGCGGATGGCCTTGAAGGCCAGGGCCTGCAGCCGCCAGGGCTGGAAGGCGGCGTGGTCGTAGGCGGGGCCCTCGGGGTGGATCTGCACGCCGTTGCACAGCTGGCCCACATGCTTGTGGAAGGTGGGCTCGAACGCGCAGGGCCGCAGCTGGCAGCCCGCCAGCCATTGGGGCGCCAGGCCGCGCATCTGCGCCAGCACCGCGCGGGCGTCGATGTCGGGGGCGCCGAACAGCTCCAGCGGCCGGGTGGTCCCTCTGCCCTCCGACAGGGTGGTTCCCTCCAGCATCACCGTGCCGGCATAGGCCCGCGCCATCCACAGATTGGCGGCGTTGGGGCTGGGGTTGACCCAGGCGCGCTGGCCGAGCGGCCAGCCGAAGCCGGGGGCGTCGTCGGGCGCCCAGCCCTGCATCTCGATCACCCGGTATTCCAGGTCGAGCTGCAGGGTGTTGATGAACCAATGGCCCAGCTCGCCCAGGGTGAGGCCGTGGCGCATGGGCAGGGCCCCGGCGCCGACGAAGCTTTCCCAGCCCGGCCGCAGGGTCAGGCCCTCGATGGGCCGGCCGGCCGGGTTGGGCCGGTCCAGCACCCACACCGCCTTGCCGTGATGGGCGGCGGCCTCCAGCACATAACGCAGCGTGGTGATGAAGGTGTAGATGCGGCAGCCCAGGTCCTGCAGGTCCACCAGCAATACGTCGAAGGTCCCCATGGCCTGGCCGGTGGGGCGGCGCACTTCGCCATAGAGGCTGAACACCGGAATGCCGTGGACCGGATCGTTGAAGTCCGGCGACTCGACCATGTTGTCCTGCTTGTCGCCGCGCAGGCCGTGCTGGGGGCCGAAGGCGGCGGTGAGGCTCAGGTCGCCACAGGCGCTCAGCGCATCCAGGGCATGGTCGAGGCCCTCGGTCACCGAGGCCGGATGGGCCAGCAGGGCCACGCGCCGACCGGCCAGCGGCGCGCGCAGGGCCGGATCGGCGAGCAGGCGGTCGAGGCCGGTTCTCATGGGCGCTCCGTGGCGGGCAGGTCCAGGACATGTCCCAGGGCGTGGTGGAAGTCAGGCTTACCCGGCGGATGGGCCAGCGCCCAGTAGGATATCCGCCCGCCGGCTTCCTCGATCACCGCCGACAGGCCGATGCGCCAGGGGCCCTCGATCGGAACCGCCACGGTGGCGGTGAGTTCGAGGCGATCGTCGGTCAGGCTGACTTCGATGCGCGGGTCGCCGGCCATGTCCGCCGGCCGCATCCCCTGCCGGTAGCGGTCGAACCGGTAGGCCGCCCAGCGGGTGGAGGGGGCGAGGTTGAACTCCACATAGGCCTCATCGCCCGGCGCGCCGATGAAGGCCTCGAGACAGCTGTGGCGCCAGAGCCCGTCGGCCCGGTCCGGCGCGGTGCGGGCCGGCAGCACGAGGTCGGTCACGGCGCCGTTGACCCGGTAGCGCAGCGTCAGGCGACCCGCCGCGGCGCGGGTCGCCTGGGTCTCGATGCGCGTCACCGCCGCGCAGAGCGAATCCGGATGAAGGGTCAGCAACCGCCACATCCGGCGCGGGCCTAGCCCTTGAAGCTGCCGGTGATCTGGGCCGAGGTGTAGCCGTGGTCGACGATGATGTTCTCGGCGTTGACGCCGCTGGCCATGTCGCTGCACAGGTAGAGCAGCGGATCGGCCATCTCCTCCGGCTGCAGGTGCTTGACGCCGACGGCATTGCGGTAATCGGTGGCGTAGGCCAGCCAGATGTCGGCGTTGGCCCGCGCCAGCGGGGTGTCGGTGGGGCCGGGCAGGATGGCGTTGATGCGGATGCCTTTGGTGAGCAGGTCGGTGC
>CAXNKO010000217.1:0-4618 GCA_964202685.1 Caulobacterales bacterium | reverse complement strand
GTCCGCCGAGGTCAGCCGATAAAGGTCGAAGTGGGCGATGTTCAGCCCCGCGCCCTCGTAGAACTGCACCAGGGTGAAGGTGGGGCTGGGAACCTCCTCTCGGGGTCCGGTCAGGGCCCGCACCAGCGCCCGGGCCAGCACCGACTTGCCCGCCCCGAGGGGTCCGGACAGGCACACCGCCTCGCCGGGCCGCAGCGCCCGCGCCACCGCCGTTCCCAGCCGCCGGGTGGCCGCCTCGTCGGCCAGCTCGACCCAGCCGGTCACGCGAACGGCCGATCGGGATCGGCGGCCAGCTGCTGTTCCACATAGGCCTTCAGCCGCAAGGTCGCCGCCACGGCGTCGGCGCCGAACGCCGCCGGCGCGATCGGCGGACCGATGGTCAGCGAGAACGTTCGTCCGCGCTTGTTGAGCATCTCGTGGAACAAGGTGATGTCGCGCAGCTCCGGCGACACCCGGTCGAACAGGTGGAACAGCCGCGACACCGGCCCCGCCACATGAATCGGCGCCACCGGGGCGGCGTATCGGCGGGCCAGCGACAGGGCGCTGGGCGCCCAGGGCGGGTCGTTCAACGCTCCGTCGGCCCCCCGCCGCGCCAGCCGGCCGGCCGGGAAGATCACCAGCGCCCGCTCCGCCTCCAGGGCCTCGCGGGTCAGGGTCAGGGTCAGGCGGGTGCGTTCGCGGGTCCGCTTGGCCTCCACCCATTCGACCGGGATCAACACCTCGCCGAACCGCGGCGACACCCGGTGCGCGTCGGCGTTGGCGTAGAAGCACAGGTCCGGCCGCACGGCTTTCAGCGCGTCATAGACCGCCACCCCGTCGGCCATGCCGGTGGGATGGTTGGCGACGACGATCAGCCGGCCGTGGCGCGGGATCCGCTCCAGTCCCCGGACCGCCAGCCGCACATCGAGCAGCCGCGAGACATGCTCCAGCGCCGCACGCCCAGGCATGGGCGCGATGGTCTCGGCCATCCGCCGCGCCTTGCCATAGTCCAGTAGCCCATGGAGCAGCGGCCGCAGCAGCGGCCACGCCGGACTCGATGTGAGCCGCGGCGCCCGCTCGGCGATCAGCACGTCGACGATGTGATCCCGTCCGCCCTGCCGCGGCAGGGCCTCCGAGGCGCTTGCGGCCGTCATGGGCGGAAGATGCCCCGTGCGCCGGCGCCGGCGCAAGCGCCGCCCTTTCGGGGCCGGCGCGCCCGCGATACAGTCGTCCATCCCCAAAAAGGATTCGGCATGAAGCGCTTGCGCCTGTGGGCGACCCTGGGTCTGGTCCTGTTCCTCACCGGCGGCGGCCTGTTCGGCTGGTGGTGGTGGGACCTGCGCTGGCGACCTCACGACATCAACCGCGATGCCGCGGAGATCACCCGCCTGCTGGATGGAGCCGGCTGGGTGTCGCCGGGACTGACCGGGCCGAAGCTGTACATGGTCGGCTATCGCAGCTGCACCGATTGCATCCGCTTCAAGCTGGAGGAGTTTCCGGCCCTGCACGCCGCCGGCGTGGAGCCCCGGGTGATCGAGATTGCCAGGGCCGACGTGAACGGGATCGTCAACTCCACGCCGGCCGAACGCGCCACCGTGGCCGAGCTGTGGGTCAACCGCAGCTGGAAGCTGATGGAGGACTGGGACAAGATCCCGCCCGACGCTTGGCAGGCGCCCGGCGTACCCGCCGCCGACGGCGACGCCGCCCGCACCGCCGTCATCGAGGCCGGCCGCAAGCTGGTCGCCGACTTAAAGCCCCACCTGGCCCGCAACGGCGTCAAGCTCGCCTATCCCACCCTGATCTGGTGGACCCGCGACGGCCAGATGCGCGGCTGCGCCTGCGAGCGGCGCGAAACTTACCGGTTCATCCGCCGGGACCTGGGCGCGGAGTGAACCCCGGCGCAAGATTGCGTCATCAACTGTGTTTTGCCGGGCGCCCCCGCCGCGTGGCATCAGGCAGGCGCACAAACCCGCCAGGTTAGTCTCATGCCGATTCCGTTCATCGATCTCCAGGCCCAGCGCGCCCGCCTTGGACCGGCGCTGGAGGCCGCCATCCTCAAGGTGGTGCGTTCCGGCGCCTGGATCATGGGGCCGGAAGTCTCCGAGTTCGAGACTGAGCTGGCCCGGTTCGGCCATGCCCCCCACGCGCTCGCCTGCGGCAGCGGCACCGAGGCGCTGATGCTGCTGCTGATGGCCTGGGGGATCGGGCCGGGCGACGCGGTGTTCTGTCCGTCCTTCACCTTCGCCGCCACCGCCGAGGCCATCGCGCTCACCGGCGCCTCGCCGGTGTTCGTCGACATCCGGCCCGACACCTACAACCTCGACCCCGACCGCCTGGTTGCGGCCGTCGCGGCGGTGGAGCAGGTGGGCCGGCTGAAGCCGAAGGCGATCATCGCCGTCGATCTGTTCGGCCAGCCGGCGGACTATCCCAGCATCGCCCGCATCGCCCATGGTCACGGCCTGAAGCTGATCGCTGACTCCGCCCAGAGCTTCGGCTGCACCCTCGACGGACAGCACCCGCTGCATTGGGCCGACGCCACGGCGACCTCGTTCTTCCCGGCCAAGCCGCTGGGCTGCTACGGCGACGGCGGCGCGGTGCTGACCAAGGACGCCGGCCTGCACGACCAGTTGGTTTCCCTGCGCGTCCACGGCCAGGCCACGGCGGCGGACGTGGCGGGCCAGGACTTCGGCCACGACCCCAAGTACCTCAACATGCGCATCGGCATGAACGCCCGCATGGACACCCTGCAGGCGGCGATCCTGCTGCGCAAGCTGACCATTTTCGAAGATGAGATCATCGCCCGAAATCGCGTCGCCGACCGCTACGCCGAGCACCTGGGCGGGCTGGTGGAAGTTCCCGCCGTGATCGACGGGGGCCTGAGCGTCTGGGCCCAGTACACCATCGAGACTTCCGACCGCGACGGCCTGGCCGCAAGCCTGCGCGATCAGGGCATCCCCACCGCGGTCTATTATCCGCTGCCCCTGCACCGTCAGGCGCCCTACCGGGGCTACCCCCAGGGGCCCGGCGGCTTGCCGGTCACCGAGGCCAAGGCCGCCACCGTTCTCAGCCTGCCCATGCACCCCTATCTGGGCCCTGAGACCCAGGATACCATCACCAACGCGATCAAGGGCTTCATCGGCGCATAGCGGGGCGGTCCCCGGCCGTCGGCCCTGGCAAGACGGAGGAAGTCCCATGAAGGCGGCGGTCTATTACGAGAACGGCGGCCCCGAGGTGCTGCGCTACGAGGACGTTCCCGACCCGGAATGCCACCGCAAGGGGATCATTATCCGGGTGGAGGCGGTGTCCATCGAGGGCGGCGACACCCTCAACCGCCAGAACGGCTACATGCCCGCCAAGCCGCATGTGGTGGGCTATCAGGCCGCCGGCGAGATCGTGGCGGTGGGGGCCGAGGTCGCGGATCTCAAGCTCGGCCAGAAGGTCGCCACCACTGGCGCCTGGGGCAGCCACGCCGAACTGCGCGCCGTGCCGGCCCGCACCGCCTGGGTGATCCCCGACGGCCTCGGGGTGCGTGAGGCTTCCGTGGTCCCGGTCACCTTCGGCACCGCCGACGACTGCCTGTTCGAGTTCGGCCGGCTGAAGGCGGGTGAGACCGTGCTGGTGCAGGCCGGCGCCTCCGGCGTTGGCGTCGCCGCCATCCAGCTGGCCAAGCGCGCCGGGGCCACGGTGATCGCCACCGCCTCCTCCGACGCGCGCCTGGCGCAGCTCAAGGCCCTGGGCATGGACCACGGGATCAACTACCTCACCGAGGACCTCAACGAGGCGGTCAAGCGCCTCACCGACAAGAAGGGCTGCGACGTCATCGTCGATCCGGTGGGCGGCCCGACCCTGCAGGCCTCGGTCAAGGCCCTGGCCTATCGCGGCCGGCTGTCTTGGGTGGGGTCCGCCGGCCGTGAATCCATCAAGCTGGACGTAGGTTCGCTGATCGCCGGCAACCGCACCCTTTCCGGCGTCTTCCTGGGCGCCGAACTGGGCACCCAGCGGGCCCACGACAACATCGCCCGCCTGCTGACCGAGGTCGCCCGCGGCGAGCTGAAGGTGGTCATCGACCGCACCTACCCGCTCTCCGAAGCCGCCGCCGCCCACGCCTATATCGAAAGCCGCGCGGCGGTGGGCCGGGTGCTGCTGATTCCGTGAGCGTGGGATTGGTTCAGGACGCCACCCCATCCCCCCACCCCAGCCGCCGCGCCGCGGCGAAGGCCGGCTTGTCGCGGCGGGCCACCGTGCGCACCTCCACGCCTTCGGGCCCGCACAGCTTCAGGGCCACGCCGGCCTTGCCCAGGCGTGGGGCCGCCAGCACCCGGGCCGGCCGCGCGGTCTGCAGCACGCCCGAGCGGGCCGCCGCCACATAGGTGAACTTCTCGTCCTCGAAGGCGAGGCTGGCGGCCTTGGCCAGGCGGTGGTCGCGGGAGCGGGGCAGGCGCTGGACGAAGTGACACCAGTCGGGGGCCTGCATGGGACAGATCCCGTCGTGGGGGCAGGGCGCGAGGATCACCGCCCCGGCCGCGATCAGCTGGGTGCGGGCTCCGCGCAGACGCTCGAACCCGGCGGGGGTTCCGGGCTCCACCAGGATCAGCACGCCCTCGCAGGCGGCCCACAGGCGGTCCACCAGTCCCGCCTG
>CAXNKO010000216.1:0-4635 GCA_964202685.1 Caulobacterales bacterium | reverse complement strand
ATCCAGCCGCAGGTTCAACAGGCCGACGTCGTTGGTGCCAACGGCGAAGTTGGTGGCGCCGGAGGCGAGGCTTGCGACAACGGAGGCCGGCAGGTTGGTATCCTGCAGGCGCAGAGGCGGCTTGGCGCCGCTGACGTAGGACCAGTCGGCCTGCGCGCCGAGCTTGCCGGCGCCGACGTCGGTTTCATAGCGGCCCGACAGGCTGTACTGCCAGCGCGGGTTGGCGAACCGTTCGCCGGTTGCATTCACGCGAACATTGAACAGGTTTAGCGCGCCCGGGAAGCTGTCGTACTTGCCGTTGAGGTAGGTGACCGAACTGCGCAGGGTCAGGCCCTGCACCGGCCGCACGGTGAACTCACCCTCGAAACCCTTGATGGTCGCCGCGGCGGCGTTCTGGATCACGGTCTGCGGCGTCAACCCGACCGGGACGATGATGGATTCCTGCTTGTTGGCGTAGTCGGTCTTGTAGGCCGCCACGTTGATGCGAACCCGCCCGTTCAGCAGATCGGTCTTGACGCCGACCTCGACGTCCTTGGCCGTTTCCGGTTCGAACGACCCCGCGGTGATCACCCGCAGGTTCCATCCGCCACCCCGGAACCCCTTGGCGGTCTTCAGATAGACCAGGGTGTGGGGCGTGGCCTGCCAGTTCAAGCTGGCCAGGTAGGAGGTGCCGTGGAAGGTGGCGCTGCGCTTGGTCGAGCAATCGGTGATCGGATTGAGTGTTACGATCTGCGTGTTGGTTCCCGGCGCATTGACGAAGCTGCACAGGTACTGGCCGGTCGTCGGCGAAAACCGACGGCTGACCTGGTTCACCCCGTGGGTTTCCTCGGTGTATCGCAGACCACCGGTAAATGTCAGACTCGGCAGGATCTTGAAATCTTCCTGCGTGAACAGCGACCAGCTGGAATTCTTGATATCGATTCCCTGGTTGAAGTTGATCGTGAAAATCGAACCCGGCGCCAGCAGCGTTCCACCGTTGGCCAGACGGGTCTGGTCGAAGCGGAAATTGTTGGTGGTGGAATCGGTGCCTGTCTCCCGCGAAATGTAGCCGCCGAACAGCCAGTTCAATCTGCCGTCGTAGGAGTTTCCGCCAAGGTTGAATTCCTGCGAGAAGAACTTGCCGACATTCAGGTCGAAATCCGGGAAGGTCTGCGGCCCGGGGCTCAGCACCCCGACCTCCAGAATCCGGAACCGGGTGGCGTCCAGGTCGGTGAAGGGATCGGACAACACCTCGGCGTAGCCGGTGATCGACTTGAACTCGACGTTCTCGGCGGGCGTGTAGGCCACGGTGGCCGAAATCGACTTCCGGCCCGCCTTGTTGCGAAGCTTGAGCGCGGTGTCGCTGGTGAAGGCGTCGGCGCGGCCCTTGGCGGCCAGGTCGTCCAGGAACAGATTGGCGGTGGCCCGGTTCGCGGCGTTGAACGGATCCAGGCCCAGTTCAAACGCCGCCTGGAAGCTGGTCGCCGCCTGGCCGGTGTTCCAGACGGGCACATTGAGGAAGCCGTGCTCGCGCATGCGGGCGTACTCGCCCTTCACCACGATGTTGATGTTCTCGGTCGGATCGGCGCGCAGGCTGGCCCGGAAGAAGATCTGGTTCTTGTCGCCGCCGGTGTCCCAGCCGTTGACGCGGGACTTACCGTAGCCCTCGCGGTTCCAGTACTGAGCCGCCAGACGCAGGGCGAGCTTGTCCTCGACGATCGGCACATTGACCGCGCCGTTGACCCGGATGTTCTTGTAATTGCCGCCCTCGGCGAAGGCGAACCCATGCACGCCCGCGTAGTCGGCGCTCTTGGAGAGGATGTTGACCGCGCCGCCCGTCGTGTTGCGGCCATATAGGGTGCCTTGCGGGCCCTTGAGCACTTCCACCCGCTGAATGTCGAACAGGCCGGCCGACAGAGCGTAGGGGTGCGGCACGTTGAAACCGTCGAGATAGATGCCCACCGCCTGCTCGACAGTGAGCAGAACGTCGCTGGCGATCTGTCCGCGGATGCCGAACACCACCAGATCGGAGGACTTTCCCGCCACGGCGATCTGGACGCTGGGAACCTGCTTGGCGATGTCGTTCGCCGTGCGCACGCCCTGCCTCTCCAGCTGCTCGCCGGAGAAGGCCGACACCGCCACCGGCACGTTCTGCAGCGATTCCTCGCGCTTCCGGGCGGTGATGACGACCTCTTCCACGGCGAAATTATCGTCGCCCTGGGCATAGGCGCCGGGCGCGCCCAGCATCGCCGAAATCAGCACCGCCGGCGCAATGGTGCTCATGAGATATTTTTTCACGGATTTCCCCCTGAAGCGGATTTTTTCGGCGATGCAATGTCGCCATTGCAGACGCTTCAATTGCGCCGACGCCAGTGTCAAGCCGTAGCGGCGTCGCGGCGGCGGCGGCCTGGGGATGGTGTTGCCCAGATGCTACAATTTCGCGGCGTCATTGCGACGCCGGATGGCCAGCGGCCCCCTCCCCCTCGCGCCGCAATGCCGCTAGAAGGCGCTGATGAGCGCCGCACCTGCCAAGACCCTCGCCGAATCCGCCGCCGAATACGGGCTGAAGCCCGAGGAATATGAGCTGATCGTCAAGCGGCTGAACCGGGAGCCGAATCACCTGGAGCTGGGGGTGTTCTCGGTGATGTGGTCGGAGCATTGCTCCTACAAGTCGTCGCGCCGCCACCTGGCCAAGTTTCCCACCAAGGGCCCGCGGGTGATCCAGGGGCCGGGGGAGAACGCCGGGGTGGTGGATATCGGCGACGGCCAGGCCTGCGTGTTCAAGATGGAGAGCCACAACCATCCCTCCTATATCGAGCCCTATCAGGGCGCGGCCACCGGGGTGGGCGGGATCATGCGCGACGTGTTCACCATGGGCGCGCGGCCCATCGCCCTGCTCAATGCGCTGCGGTTCGGCGACCCGTCACATCCGAAGACCAAGCGGCTGGTGGCCGGGGTGGTGGCCGGCATCGGCGGCTATGGCAATTGCGTCGGCGTGCCGACTGTGGCCGGCGAGACCAATTTTCACCGGGGCTATGACGGCAATATATTGGTCAACGCCATGTGCGTGGGCCTGGCCGACGCCGACAAGATCTTCTATTCCGCCGCGCCCTCGGCGGGGCTGCCGGTAGTCTATTACGGCTCCAAGACCGGACGCGACGGCATCCACGGGGCGACCATGGCCTCGGCGGAGTTCGACGAGGACTCCGACGAGAAGCGCCCGACGGTGCAGGTGGGCGACCCCTTCGCCGAGAAGCTGCTGATCGAGGCCACCCTAGAGCTGATGGCGTCCGGCGCGGTGGCGGCGATCCAGGACATGGGGGCGGCGGGGCTGACCTCCTCGTCGGTGGAGATGGCCGGCAAGGGCGGGGTGGGCGTCGAGCTGGACCTGGACAAGGTGCCCCAGCGCGAAAGCGGCATGAGCGCCTATGAGATGATGCTGTCGGAGAGCCAGGAGCGGATGCTGGCGATCCTCAAGCCCGGGCGCGAGGCGGACGGGGAGCGGATCTTCGCCAAATGGGGGCTGGACGCGGCCACCATCGGACGCACCACCGACACCGGCCACATCGTACTGCGCCACAAGGGCCAGGTGGTCTGCGATCTGCCGCTGGGACCCTTGAGCGACGACGCGCCGCTCTATGACCGGCCGTGGACGGCGCCAACGCTGCAGCCGCGGCTGGACCCGGCCGATGTGCCGGCGCCGGGCGACTACGCCGCCGCGGTTCTGACCCTGATGAGCTGCCCGGACATGGCCTCGAAGCGCTGGCTGTGGGAGCAGTACGACCGCCATGTGATGGCCGACACCCTGGCCGACAGCGCCACGGCCGCCGACGCCGGCATTGTGCGGGTGCATGGCACCAAGAAGGCGCTGGCGGTGACCAGCGACTGCACGCCGCGCTATGTTCTGGCCGACGCTTACGAAGGCGGCAAGCAGGTGGTGGCCGAGGCCTGGCGCAACCTCACCGCCGTGGGCGCCGATCCCATCGCGGTGACCGACAACCTCAACTTCGGCAACCCGGAACGGCCGGAGATCATGGGCCAGATCGTCCGCGCCATCGACGGCATGGCCGAGGCCTGCCGGGCGCTGGACTTCCCGGTGGTGAGCGGCAACGTCAGCCTCTACAACGAGACCAACGGCGCGGCCATTCCGCCGACGCCGACGGTGGGGGCGGTGGGGCTCTTGGCCGACTCCCGCCGCCGGGCCGGGTTCGGCGGTATGCGAGCCGGCCAGGCCCTGGTGCTGCTGGGGGAGACCCGCGGCGAACTGGGCGCGTCCATGTACCTGCGCGAGGTGCTGGGCCGCGAGGAGGGCGCGCCGCCGCCGGTGGACCTGGGGCGCGAGCGGGCGATCGGCGATTTCGTCCGCGGCCTCATTTCATCGGGACAAGTGACTGTGGTGCATGATCTTTCCGACGGCGGGCTGATCGCGGCGGCGGCGGAAATGGCGCTGGCGTCGAAGGTGGGGATCGCCTTGACGCTGGCGGAGAGCGTTCCCGCCCACGCCTGGCTGTTCGGCGAAGACCAGGCCCGCTACCTGCTGGCGGTGGACGACGCCCCGGCGCTGCTGGCGGCGGCCCAGGCGGCGGGCGTGGCGGCGGCGGCGGTGGGCCGGGCGGAGGGTGATGCGCTGGGGGTGGCGGGGCTGTTCAGCCTGCC
>CAXNKO010000215.1:0-4648 GCA_964202685.1 Caulobacterales bacterium | reverse complement strand
TGTGCCGCACCGAGCACATGTTCTTCGACCCGGCGCGGATCGCCGCCGTGCGCGAGATGATCCTGGCCGACGACGAGGCGGGCCGGCGTCTGGCGCTGGGCAAGATCCTGCCCATGCAACGGGCCGATTTCGTCGAACTGTTCGAGATCATGGAGGGGCTGCCGGTCACCATCCGCCTGCTGGATCCGCCCCTGCACGAGTTCCTGCCGCACACGGAGGAGGATGTGGCCACGTTGGCCGCCGCGACCGGCCTCGATGCGGACAAGCTGGCGCGCCGGGTCAAGGAGCTGCATGAGGTGAACCCGATGCTGGGTCACCGGGGCTGCCGGCTGGGCATCTCGTTTCCGGAGATCTACGAGATGCAGGTCCGCGCCATCATCGAGGCGGCCTGCGAGATCGCCGCCGCCGGCAAGACCGCGCCCGTCCCCGAAATCATGCATCCCCTGGTCGCCAAGGGCGAGGAGATGAAATTCCTTCGCGAGCTCACCGATCGCGCCGCCCGCGCGGCCATGGCCGAGCAGGGCCAGGAGATCGTCTATCGGGTCGGCACCATGGTGGAGCTACCGAGGGCGGCGCTGCGGGCCGCCGATCTGGCCGAGCACGCCGAATTCTTTTCCTTCGGCACCAACGATCTCACCCAGACCACCTTTGGCATCAGCCGCGACGACAGCGGCAAGTTCCTCAACGCCTATATCGAGAAGGGCATGTTCGAGCGCGATCCCTTCGTCACCCTCGACCAGGAGGGCGTGGGCGACCTGATCCGCATCGCCGCCGAGCGCGGCCGGGCGGCGCGGCCGGACGTCAAGCTGGGCATCTGCGGCGAGCACGGCGGCGACCCGGCCTCCATCGCCTTCTGCGAGAGCCTCGGCCTCGACTATGTGAGCTGCTCGGCCTACCGGGTGCCCATCGCCCGCCTGGCCGCCGCCCAGGCGGCAATTGGCACGCGCGAAAAGGATCGCTGAGACCAGCTTTTACCAACCGCCGTTGACGTTCCACCAACGCCCATTCCTCCGCTCATCCCCGCGACGGCGGGTTCGTTCAATCCCTTCCGTGCATTCGGTAGCCCAGAGGGGGAGCATGGCTTGGCGTCCGGCTGTGGCCGGAACCCCCTGGACAGACGCCCATGTGGTGGGCTTTGTCGCGGGCTTGCGGAGGCGGCGGATGGGCTATCAATTCATCAGGCTGGAGACAGCGGACGGCATAGCCGCGCTGACGCTTAACCGGCCGGAGGTGCTGAACGCGCTGAACACCGCGGCGCTGGATGAGCTGGCCGACGCCCTGGACCGGGTGGGGGGCGACGCCGGCGTGCGGGTGCTGCTGCTGACCGGGGCGGGGCGAGCGTTCTGTTCCGGGGCGCAGCTGGCCAGTCCCGGCGGGCCGGAGTCGCCGGTGAAGGCCGGGGACGCCGGATCGCGGCTGGAGAGCCACTTTCATCCGATCATGGAGCGTATCCGGGCGCTGGATGTCCCCATCGTCTGCGCAGTGAATGGGGCCGCGGCGGGAGGTGGCTGTTCCTATGCGCTGGCCGGCGACATCGTCATCGCCGCGCGGTCGGCCTATTTCCTGCAGCCGTTCGCCAATATCGGGCTGGTGCCGGACGTGGGCTCCACCTGGTTGCTGCCCAGGCTGGTGGGCAAGGCCCGCGCCACGGCGATGATGCTGCTGGCCGAACGCATCCCCGCCGAGACGGCGCTGGACTGGGGGATGATCTATCAGGTGGTGGACGACGCTGAGCTGGCGGCTGTGGCGGCGGCGATGGCGCGGCGGCTGGCGAATGGGCCGACGGTCGCCTACCGGCTGATCCGCCAGGGGGTGTGGGCCAGCCTGGAGCAGTCGCTGACCGAAACCCTGCAGATGGAGCGGGTCAACCAGAAACAGGCCGGACGGGCGGCGGACCACGCCGAGGGGGTCAAGGCCTTCCTGGAAAAACGACCGCCGGCGTTCACCGGGCGATAAAGGGGAAAACGATGCTCGAAGGGGTGAAGGTGGTGGACATGGCCACCTATATCGCCGGGCCGGCCACGGCCGGGATGATGTGCGACTGGGGCGCGGAGGTCATCAAGATCGAGGCGCCTGGCGGCGACGCCATCCGCTGGAACCGGCCGCCACTGCACGAGGGCGGCTGGAACCCCACCTTCGACCAGGACAACCGCGGCAAGCGCTCCATCGTCATCGACTACCGCAAGCCCGAGGGCGTCGAGGTGATCCGCAAGCTGATCGAGGGCGCCGACGTGTTCGTCACCAGCCTGAGGCCGCGGATTCTGCTCAAGGCGGGCCTGGACTATGACAGCGTCAAGGTCTGGCGGCCGGATCTGATCTACGCCAGTGTCACCGGCTATGGCCTGCAGGGGAGTGAGGTGGACACGCCGGCCTTCGACGTCACCGCCTTCTGGGCCCGCAGCAGCATGGCCGGGCTGATGACCGCGCCGAACGGATTTCCGCCGGTGAACCGGCCAGGGGTGGGCGACCATGTGACGGCGCTGTCCACCGCGCTGGGGGTGATGACGGCGCTGTTCGCCCGCACCCGCACCGGCAAGGGCCAGCTGATCGAGAGCTCGCTGCTGCGCTCGGCGACCTACCTGATGGGCTACGACCTGATCGACCAGGACCGGCGCGGCGAGGTCAATCCCCCCGGCGACCGGGGCCGGGACGGACGCATGAGCCCCCACTTCCCGGCCAGGGACGGCCGCTGGTTCTGCATCTGGGCCCATGATCTCGCCCATGACTGGCCGGTGATCTTCCGCGCCGCCGGCCGGCCCGACCTGGCGGCGGATCCTCAGTGGCTGAACGCGGACTGGCGGGTCGCCAACGCCAACCAGGTGCTGGCCACCCTGGACGCCGGCTTTTCCCAGCGCAGCCGCGAAGCGATCGGCGCAGACCTGGAGGCCCAGGGGCTGATCTGGTCGCCGGTGCTGTCGGCGGCCGAGGTGCTCACCGACCCGGTGGCGGCGGCGGCGGGCTGTTTCGTGGAGATGGACGACGGGGCGGGCGGAACCTTGCGCAACGCCGCCCCGCCGGTGCGCTTCCCGGGCGCCGACAGCGTGCGCAAGGGGCCCTCGTTCACGCCGGGCCAGCACACCGAAGCCATATTGGCCGAGCTGGGCTACGGCGCCGAGCGGATCGCGGCCATGCGGGCGGCCCAGGCGGTGGGGTAGGGCAGGTCACACCGCCTCACGGTCGCTCCTTGAACACCCGGTAGCCCTTTTCCTCGGCGATCCCCAGCATGGCGTGGTCGCCGCTGGTGTCGCCGTAGGCTGCGGCCAGGCGCACATCAGGGCCGAAGAGATTGCGCAGGCGGCGGACCTTTTCCTCGGCGCGGCAGTTCTCGCCGACGAAGCCGCCGGTGACATGGTCCTCGGCGTTGAAGCCCAGCAGCGTGCCGATCAGGGCGTCGGCGCCCAGGTCGCGGGCGAAGGGGGCGACGGTGATCTCCGGCGAGGCGGTGACGATGATCCGCCGGGCGCCGCGCAGCCCCCAGCGCCGCCAGGTCTCCAGGGCGTCGGGACGCAGCAGCTGAGCCGAGTTGGCGCGGGCGAAGGCCAGGGCCTCGGCCTGCAATGTCGCGCGGGGAAGGCCCCTGAGGAATTCCCGCACCGCCGCGGCCTTCAGCCGCCCGCGGTCGCGGTGGCGGAGGTAACCGATCACGGCCGGCGCCAGTCGGGCCAGGCCTGCGAGATGGCGACCGGGTGTGACCCGCCAGGCCAGGAAGGCGGTGAAGCTGTCGCGGACCGTCAGGGTGCCGTCGAAATCAAAGGCCACGATCGGCGCGGAAGCCTCAGTCATGGAGGGCCTTTTCGAGGGCTGCCGGCGCGGACCACCTTGTGTCGTTCCACGTCAAACCCATCTATCCAAACGAAAAGGCGCCGTCATGGAGCCCGCTGCACATTGTCGCCCTTATGAGCGAAAGCTTGTGATCCGGCGATGGATCGGGGATTGTCAAGGATTAGACAACCCGCGGCGCGTATCCTGCAGGAACGGGTGGGATACGCCGCAGGACGGGACGTTGATCGGCCAGAGGCCGGCGCGTCCACAGAGTGAGAAACAGCATGACCAAGGCCGCCAGCGGGGATTCCAAGAGCACTTTGTATTGCTCTTTTTGCGGCAAGAGCCAGCATGAGGTTCGCAAGTTAATCGCGGGCCCGACCGTGTTCATCTGTGATGAGTGCGTAGAGCTGTGCATGGATATTATCCGCGAAGAACATAAGATATCCTTCGTTAAATCTAAGGATGGGGTTCCAACCCCGAAGGAAATCCGTGAGGTTCTCGACGATTACGTAATCGGACAGGACCACGCGAAGAAAGTCCTGTCGGTCGCGGTGCACAATCACTACAAGCGCCTGAACCACGCGTCGAAGAATAATGACGTGGAACTGGGCAAGGCCAACATCCTGCTGGTCGGTCCGACCGGCACCGGCAAGACCCTTTTGGCACAGACTCTGGCGCGAATCATCGACGTGCCGTTCACCGTCGCCGACGCCACCACCCTCACCGAAGCCGGTTATGTGGGCGAGGATGTGGAAAATATCATCCTCAAGCTGCTGCAATCGGCCGATTACAATGTGGAGCGGGCGCAGCGCGGGATCGTCTATATCGACGAGGTCGACAAGATCAGCCGCAAGTCGGACAACCCGTCGATCACCCGCGACGT
>CAXNKO010000214.1:0-4668 GCA_964202685.1 Caulobacterales bacterium | reverse complement strand
CGCCTGGGCCGCCGTCCCGGCGAGGTCGAAGTGGGCGCTGAACGCCACGTCGGCCACATAGACCGGCACCTTGAACAGCGACCGGCGGCGCACCTCGGAGCGGGCGTCCACTGTCGCCTCGCCCTTGACCGGAAAGATCACAAACACATCGCGGGCCGCGGCGATCTTTGGATCGGCGTTGGGGATGGCGTAGGGCACCCCCACCACCGGACCCAGGAAGGTCTGCGCGCCCCCCACCACCTGGCTGACGTCTTCGGTCACCTGTTCGGCCCTATGGGTGCGGTCGTTGAGCAGCAGGAACACGAACAGCGCCGGAATGCTCATCAGCACCGCCATCACGCAGACCAGCAGCAGCTTCAGCCCCACAGAGCGGCGGGGGATGCGCGCGTTCAGCGCGCCGGCGGCCCGATCAATGCTCATGACGCCTCCTCCAAATGCTTCCGGCCCAGCAGGATCGCCCCGTGATGGCCGTCGTGGTTGGTCGGTACGAGGGTTGTCTCACCAATTCCGCCCTGCGTCAGCCGCCGCATCACCGCCGACAGGTCGTAGTCGTACATCAGGATCGTCCCCACCGGCGGGGCGGGGCGCAGGCCGCGCGCCACCGGCCACGCCAGCTGGCGCCAGCCGCGGGCTGCAGGGGTTTCGTGGCGGGGCTCGCGCCAAGTCGTCAGATGCAGGCTCACGAATCCACCGGGCGCAAGCCGCGCCAGCATCGCCTCGATCAGCGACAGGCCTCGCGCCGGGGGAATGTGCTGCAGCACGATGAAGGAATTGATCCAGGCGAACGGCCCATCCGGCAGCTCGCCCACATAGAGCGCCTGGCCGCCGCGGCGGCGCGCCTGGTCAAGCATGCCCGGGGAGATATCGAAGCCGACAGCCTCGCCCATGCGCTGCGCCATCGGCTCGGCGAGCCGGCCGGCCCCGCAGCCGAAGTCCAGCGCCGGGCCCGCCGGCCGCGCCCCGAACAGCGCCTCGAAGCGGCTCAGGAGGTCGTCCACGAAGGCCTCGCCCGAGGCGTAGAAGGCCGCCAGCCGCTCCGGCGTCAGATTGCGGGCCAGATAGTCAGGATGGCTGAGCACTGCCCAATAGGGCTCCCGGGCGCCCAGTTCGCGCCAGTCCGCGTCGGTGTCGCGCACCACCTCGGGTCCCCGCATCGCCGGCGCTTAATAGACCCGCGCCTTCGGCGGGATGTAGGCGATGTCGTTGGACAGCGTGTAGGAATGGACGGGACGGTAGTCGATCTTCACCGCGCCGGTGGCGTCGTCGAACCAGGCCAGGGTGTGCTTCATCCAGGTCTCGTCGTCGCGGTCGGCGAAGTCCTCGCGGGCGTGGGCGCCGCGGCTCTCGGTGCGGTTCACCGCGCCCGCCACGGTGGTGATCGCCTGGCCGAGCAGATTGTCGAACTCCAGGGTCTCCACCAGGTCGGTGTTCCAGATCATGCCTCGGTCGCTGACCTTGATGTCCGCCCGCTGGGCCTGGACCTTGGCCAGCCGCTTGACGCCATTGGCCAGGGTCTCGCCGGTGCGGAACACCGCCGCCTCGTCCTGCATCGCCTGCTGCATCTCCAGCCGCAGCGCGGCCGTGGGGGTCGCGCCGTCAGCGTGGCGCAGGCGGTCGAAGCGGGCCAGGTGCCCGTCGGTGTGGGCGGGCTTCAGCTCCGGCTGCTTGGCCCCGGCCTTCAGCGTGTCGGCGCAGCGCAGCGCCGCCGAGCGGCCGAACACCACCAGGTCGATCAGCGAGTTGGAGCCCAGCCGGTTGGCGCCATGCACCGAGACGCAGGCCGCCTCGCCGACGCTCATCAGCCCCTGCACCACCTTGTCCGGATCGTCGCCGGCCCGGGTCACCACCTCGGAGAAGAAGTTCGTCGGGATGCCGCCCATGTTGTAGTGGACGGTGGGCAGCACCGGGATCGGCTCGCGGGTCACATCGACGCCGGAAAAGATCTGCGCGCTTTCCGAGATGCCCGGCAGCCGCTCGGCCAGGATCTTGGGGTCCAGGTGGTCCAGGTGCAGGTGGATGTGGTCCTTCTTCGGCCCCACCCCGCGGCCCTCGCGGATCTCGATGGTCATGGCCCGGCTGACCATGTCGCGGGGCGCCAGGTCCTTCACCGTCGGCGCATAGCGCTCCATGAACCGCTCGCCCTCGGAATTGGTCAGATAGCCGCCCTCGCCGCGGGCGCCCTCGGTGATCAGGCAGCCGGCGCCATAGATGCCGGTGGGGTGGAACTGCACGAACTCCATGTCCTGCAGCGGCAAGCCGGCGCGCAGCACCATGCCGCCGCCGTCGCCGGTGCAGGTGTGGGCGCTGGTGGCGCTGAAATAGGCCCGGCCATAGCCGCCGGTGGCCAGGATCACCTGCTGGGCCTGGAAACGGTGCAGGGTGCCGTCGTCCAGCTTCCAGGCGGTGACGCCGACGCAGGCGCCCTCGTCCATGATCAGGTCGAGGGCGAAATACTCGATGAAGAACTCGGTGTCGTGGGCCAGGGACTGGCCGTACATGGTGTGCAGCATGGCGTGGCCGGTGCGGTCGGCCGCGGCGCAGGTGCGCTGGATCGGCGCCTCGCCATAGTTGCGGGTCATGCCGCCAAACGCGCGCTGATAGATCTTGCCCTCGTCGGTGCGCGAGAACGGCACCCCCCAGTGCTCCAGCTCATAGACCGCGGCCGGGGCGTTGCGGCACAGATATTCGATGGCGTCCTGGTCGCCCAGCCAGTCCGACCCCTTGACGGTGTCGTACATGTGCCAGCGCCAGTCATCCTCGCTCATGTTGCCGAGGCTGGCGGAGATGCCCCCCTGGGCGGCCACGGTGTGGGAGCGGGTGGGGAACACCTTGGTGATGCAGGCGGTCTTCAGGCCCGCCTGGGCGCAGCCCAGCGCCGCGCGCAGGCCGGAGCCGCCGGCCCCCACCACCACGACGTCGAACTTGTGGTCGATGAACTCATAAGTCGCCATGGTGGGTCTCAAGCGCCTCCCAGCGCGACCTTGAGGATGGAAAACGCCGCCAGCGCGCCGATCAGCACGCAGACGAACAGGTTCAGGATCAGCAGCACGCTGCGCGCGCCGCCCTCGACATAGTCCTCGACGATCACCCGCATGCCGGCGTGCATGTGCCAGAAGCTGACCAGCACCAGCAGGGTCGTGAGCACCGCGTTCAGCGGCTGGCCGACGAAGGCCGCCGCGGCCGCATGGTCGGCGCCGGCCAGCGTCAATGCCGCATAGACGAACCAGCCGCCCAGCGGGATCAGCGCGATCGAGCTGACCCGTTCGCCGATCCACTGGCCGACCCCGTGGCGGGCGGCGCCGTGACCGCGGGCGCGGGAAAGCGGGGTGCGATAGGCGTCCATCACTGGCCTCCCAGGGCGTAGGCCGCCGCCCACAGGGCCAGCGACGCCGCGAGGCTGAACACGATACAGGCGATCGAGGCGGCGTTGGCCGTCCCCAGCGCAAACCCCCGGCCGGTGTCCCAGACCAGATGCTGCAGCCCCTTGGCCAGATGGTAGAAGAACCCCAGCGTCAGGGCGAACATCACCAGCTTGCCGGGGATCGAGCCCAGGCAGGCCATCAACGCCCCATAGGCGTCCGGGCCGGACGCCAGCGCCAGGGCCCAGGCGGCGATGATCAGCGCCCCCGCATAGAGCCCCACGCCGCTGATCCGGTGCAGGAGCGACCCCAGCATGGTGACGTGAAACCGCCACACCTGGAGGTGCGGCGAAAGCGGCCGCGCACGCGGAGAGGCTGAGGTCATGTCGGCGCCGATCACTGTCCCTGGACGGCTCCGCTTTTAAGCTGCAGCGGGGGGCTGTCAACGCAGCGCCGTCCGGTTCCGCCCGCGCCGGCAATCTGCAATTGCCGCCATCGATCCCCGCGTGCGAAAGTCCCGGCCGCCAACACCGCCCAGGGAGCCCCCATGAGTTCGAGCGCAGAAGACGTCGTCCGCGAGTTCATGGCCGCCTGGGGCGACGGAACCCAGGAAATCCCCGACATCGACAAGATCATCTCGATGTTCGCCGAGGACGCGGTCTGGCAGCTGTGGATCCCCGGCGGCCCCACCATCCGCGGCCGCGAGGCGATCCGCAAGGACATCGCCCGCCAGATCACCTTCGCCACCTATATGCGCTGCGGCCCGATCCATGTGGCCTCCGACGGCCGGGTGGTGTTCACCGAACGCCTGGACAGCTTCATCACCAAGGGCCGCAAGATCGAGCACCACCTGATGGCGGTGTTCGAGGTGGAGAACGGCCTGATCACCGCCTGGCGCGAATATTTCGACACCAAGGACCTGGACAAGCAGTTCAAGCCCCTGGCGGTGGAGATCCCGAAGGCGGCGCGGTAGGGGGCGGGTTCAGACGGTCCGGCTCTGGCGGACCCACATTCGGCCTGAGCAGCTAAGTTCTGACAACGAACGGCCGACCGAGTTCGACCCGGTGCGGAAGCTCGAAAGTTCCGCCATCGGGCGTCGGACGGGCTCTTCTCCTTTGCCAGGGCGATGCCGTCGAGGAACAGCTTGAGCTGCGCCGCATCGAAACCGGCGCCGACGGGAACGGCAACTTTCAACCGGCAGAACATGGCCCAATGCGGGCTCGGGAGATGGGTCCAACGGCTCCGAGCGTTGAGCATGGCGGTAGTCAGGGACCTCTGACAGCCGGAAACCGTGGTTCCACGTAGGTGT
>CAXNKO010000213.1:0-4727 GCA_964202685.1 Caulobacterales bacterium | reverse complement strand
GCGACGGTGATTTCCTTGATCAGCGCCTGCACGGCGGCCTTGCCGCCGGCGCCCCAGACCACCTTCAGGTACGCCACCGTCCGGGCGGCGGCGTCGTCGTATTTCCACTCGCAACCGTCGATGCGGCAGCCCGAGAAACTGGGCGGCTTGCCGCCGGCATAGACCAGGCGGCAGTCGCGGAATTCGCAGTCGTCGAACTCCTCGCCGTCGAGGACGACGGTTTCATGATTGTAGGCGACGCCGCTGGGCATGGTCGGTTTCAGGCCTCGTCGGTGTTCGGATCGACGGGCTCGACGCCCGCGGCTTCGGCCCGGTCGCGTTCGCGCTGCTCGCGCTTGGCGCTCGCCTTCTCGGCCGTCTTGTTGGCCTTGTTGCGGTCGCGTTCCATGCGTTCGAATTGATAGTTGGGTTTTCTCGCCATGGGTCGGTTCCCTGGGTCAAAGACGCTGAGCGGGTGAATGCGGGCGGGGCCGGCGCCGATTGTGGCGCGGCCTCGGCGGGGACTAGTTGCGGGCCTTGCGCGCGGCGTAGCGGGCGTCGCGCTTGGCCTTCTGCTCAGCCTTGGTCAGCGCCTTGCGTTCCTTGCGCTCGCCGCGTTTGGCGTCGGCGCTGGCGGCCAGCAGTTCTTCCTCGGCCAGGCGGGCGGCCTCGGCGGCGTCGGCGGCGGCCTGCTTCTTGGCGGCGCGGGCCTCCAGGCGCTCCTGGCGGACCCGCTCGAGTTCGGCGGCGCGAAGTTCCTCGCGGCCCTGGAAGTTGGGGTCCTGCGCCGTGGGCTTCGGACGGAGTTTGGCCAGGAGGGCCTGGCGGGCTTCGGCAGCGGCCTTGAGCCGGTCCGAGAAGCCGGTTCCCTGAATTTCGTGCATTGTCGCCTTTAGGCTTGCGGCGGAGAGGAATCGTCGGCGGTCGCCCGGAAGGTCGCCGCGCAGATCGCTTCCAGATGGCTGCGAATGGCGCGGGGCGCGAGCAGGGCGTCGACGGCGCGGCAGCCGTCGGCCACCAGGTGCTGTTTCAGCTTGGCGAAATCGGCGACTTGCCCGGAGCGGGCCAGCGCATAAGCGCGTTCGATTGTGGATGTGGTCATGGGCTTGGATGAGCCGTCCGGCGGAAAGGGTTCGACCCCGCCCCGCCGGACGCCCGTTTGTTCCTTAGGCGGATTGCAGTTGGCTGGCGGACATCTTGCCGCTGCGCTGATCGCGTTCCAGCTCATAGCTGAGCTTCTGGCCTTCGTGGATCGAGCCAAGGCTCGAACGTTCCACCGCCGAGATGTGGACGAAGACATCGCTGCCGCCGTCATCAGGCTGAATGAAACCGAAGCCCTTGGTGGCGTTGAACCACTTCACCGTGCCGGTCGTCATGGAATTTATCTTTCTGGTGCAAGTTATCGCGCGGTCCATTGCGGATCGCGAAATCAAAATGTCGGAGAGGGTCGTGGAAGTCCGGGCTCGATCAGGAGAACAAGCGTGGAGAGCGTCCGAACCAAAACGATATTCGATGCGCGTCTATAGCAGATAATTCGTCCGGCGCCATCGAAATCATTCATTGCACAAGCGGACGCCTGCGAATGAGGGGTGCGAAGGCCGGGTTAGGCGGCCGAAATCCCTCCGTTGACGCTGACCACCTGGCCGGTGATGTGCGACGCCAGCGGGCTGGCCAGGAACACCGCCATGGGCGCGACGTTCTCGGCATAGGCAACACCCAGCCGGGCGCGGCTCTCGGCCTTCTCGAACAGTTTCTTGGAAAAGCCCGAGGCCATCACCTTGTCATAGGTCTTGGTGCCGCGGGTGATCGAGGGCGTCACGGCGTTGACCCGGATGTTGTGGCGGGCCAGCTCCAGGCCGACGGTGCGGCAGAACATGACGTTGGCGGCCAGGCAACCGCCGTTCACCGCCTCGCCGGGGGTGGCGATCTTGGCCGCGTCGGAGGCGTAGGACACGATCGCCCCGCCGCCCTTGGCCATCATCTGCGGCACGGCGCGGTAGACGCATTCCAGCAGCGACAGGAACAGGCCATCGACGGTGCCGCGCCATTCCTGCGGCTTGGTCTCCATGAACGGCTTCAGGCCCGTGCCCCCATCGGCCATGCAGGTGTGGATGAAGATGTCCAGGCCGCCGCGGTCCCGGGCAACGCCGAACATGCGGTCGAGGTCTGGCTGGCGGTGGTAGTCAGCCAGCAACAATTCGAACTTGCCGTGGGGCACGAGCTCCCGCAGCTCGGCCATCGCCTCCTGGCCCGAGGCTTCCGAGCGGCCGTTGACCAGCACCAGCTCGCAGCCGGCGCGGGCTAGCTGTTCGGCCGTCCGCAGGCCGATGCCCGCCGTTGAGCCGGTGACCAGGGCGATCTTGCCCTTCAGCAGCTGGGCGTCGAACATGTGGTTGGCGTCGAGCACTTGGCTTCCTCCGGGGTGCGCTTGGGTCGCGGCCACGCTAAGAGTCGCGGGCGTTAGGTCAATAGGGCAGGAGGATGCCGGTGATCGAGGTGCTGTATGGCCCCACCCCCAATGGCTGGAAGCTCTCCATCATGTTGGAGGAGTGCGGCCTGCCCTATGAGATCCGGCCGGTCTACCTGTCCCGTGGCGACCACTACACGTCGGAGTTCCTGGCCGTCAGTCCCAACAACAAGATCCCGGCGATCATCGATCATGACCCCCTGGGCGGCGGTCCGCCGCTGTCGATCTTCGAAAGCGGCGCGATCCTGATCTATCTGGCCGAAAAGACCGGGCGGTTCCTGCCCGCCGACGTCGCCGGCCGCTATGGGGTCATCCAGTGGGTGTTCTGGCAGATGGCCAATCTGGGGCCGATGCTGGGCCAGCACGGCCACTTCTTCCTCTACGCCGACGACAAGATCCCCTACGCCATCGACCGGTTCCGGGGCGAGACCACGCGCCTCTATGGTGTGCTGGACCGCCAGCTCGCCAGCACCGGGGCCTATGTGGCGGGCGCCGACTACACAATCGCCGACATGGCGATCTTTCCCTGGATCATGACCCACAAGGCTCAGGCCATCCCCATCGGTGACTATCCCCACGTCCAGGCCTGGTCCACACGCCTGCGGGGGCGCGAGGCGTTGCAACGGGGTCTGGCCGTGGGCAAGGATCTGTACAAGAACGGGCCGCCGCAGAGCGCGGAGATGCGCAAGCGGATCTTCGGCATCGGCGCCGGACAGGATTGAGGAGGCGACCATGGCCGACACCGTCAAGCTCGAGTGCTACTTCGATTGCTCCAGTCCCTGGACCTACCTGGGCTTCCACAACATCCAGCCGATCGCCGCGCGCCTGGGCGTGCCGATCCTCTGGAAACCGATCATCGTCGGCGGGGTGTTCAACAAGGTGAACATGCCGGTCTATGAGAACCGCGCCAACCCGCCGGTGCCGCGCAAGGCCGAATACACCCACAAGGACATGCAGGACTGGGCCCGCTACTCCGGCATCATCATCAATCACCCGCCGGCCTGCGGGCATCCGGTGAATGCGGTCAAGTGCATGCGCGCCTGCCTGGTGGTGCAGCCGCTGGGCAAGCTGGTGGCCTTCGCCACCGCCGCCTTCGAGGCCCTGTGGGTCGATGGCCAGGACCTGGCCAGGGACGAGGTGCTTTCCGCCATCTGCCGGCGCGTCGATATCGACCCGGAATGGCTGCTGGCCGAGATCGCCAGGCCGGAGGTCAAGCAGGCGCTGTGGAACAACACCGAAGAGCTGATGGACCGCAACGGCTTCGGCTCACCCACCTTCTTTGTCGATGACACCGACATGTTCTTCGGCAACGACCGGGTGGCGCTGGTGGAGGCGGCGATCCAGCGCCAGCAGGCGGCGCGGGCGAAGGCCCCGGCCTGACCGGTCAGAAGGCGCGCAGTTCCACCAGGTCGAGATTGGCCTCGGCCGGCAGGCGCAGCATTTGGATCACCATGTTGGCGGTGGTTTCCGGGGTCATGGGATGCTCATCGTTGACGCCGGCGGCCCCGGCCAGTTCCCCATACCGCACCGCCTTGTCCGGATCCCAATGGGTTCCGAGACTTGACCCGGAGACCTGTCCGACCCGGAGCGTGGTGACCCGGATCCGGTGCGGCTTGAGTTCGATCCGCAGTCCGATGGACAGCGACTCAAGGCCCGCCTTGGTCGCCGCATAAAGCGCCAGCATCGGAAACGGGATGCGGGTCGACTCCGAGGAGACGTTGATGATGTCGCCCCGGCCAGCGGCCTTCATCAGCGGCACCGCCTCGCGGATGGTGTAGATCGGTCCGACCAGATTGGTGAACACCTCCGAATGGATCTCCTGGTCGGTGGCCTCGGCGATGGTGTGCGGCAGGCAGGAGGCGGCGTTGTTGATCAGGCCGTGCAGCTTTCCATGACGTTTACGGATGGCGGCGAAGGCCCGCTGGACGTCCTCCAGAGTTCCCACGTCGCAGGCCAGCGCCAGGCAGTCGGGGAGTTCGGCCGCCACCGCGTCCAGGGCCTCGGAAGGCCGCGCCAGCACACAGACCTGGGCGCCCTCGGCGGAGAGCGCCCGCGCATAGCGCAGGCCCATGCCCCTGGACCCGCCGGTGATGGCGTAGACGCGGTCCTTCAGGGACTCCATTTCAGCCAAGCTCATGCTCTCCCAAAAAATGCCGGTGGCGCGTCGCGACCGGCGCTCTAGTCGAGCTTCTCGCCCTGGATCGACAGCACGCGTTCGGGGCAGGCGCGCACGCCGCGCCGGGCCTGGGCCTCCAGTTCCGGCGGCACTTCCTTCTCGGTG
>CAXNKO010000212.1:0-4734 GCA_964202685.1 Caulobacterales bacterium | reverse complement strand
CACCCCGGAATGCCGCGCGGCGACAGGGCGCTATCATCCCACAGCCCGGCATCGCGCGGTCGCGCTCATGGCACAGAACGCGCGACATGGCGACAGCACCGGCTGCGCCAGCAAGCGTCAGCGGAACCCAAGCCGCCGGCGGACGTTGGTGAACTGCGACGACGAGCGAAACCTCGTCGGTCCGCGCCGCTTCGGCGGGCGAGGAGTCGCTTGCCGTCGGAGGCGCAAAGGCCATCCGGCCTTGATGCAGACGACGAAGGGACTGTCATGCGTACGGATATGGAGCACGAGGAACACCACCACAGGAACCGGCATCTGGCCGAGCAGATGGAGGGCTGGGTCGGCGTCGCGATGGTGGCGGTGATCGTTATCCTGGGCGTCTTCCTGGTCTATACGATGCTTACCGGGGTTCCGACCGATCCGGCCTGGATGCGGTAGGCAGGCCGGGCCCGACGCAAGCCGGGATTCGAACCGCCGGGCGCCATAGATTTGCGCGGATGCGCCGTCTCGGCGCGCGACCAGCGCCCGGGACTCAGCTAGACTGAAGCCCAGCGTCGGGGTCCGCTGGCGCTTGAACTTGGCTAATTTCCAACCCCCCTTGAGGTTTCCACTTAAGTTTTCTATTATCTTTCCCCCCGGCCGCTTTCGCCCGCGACCGGAATCGAACATCCCAAGGGCGCACCCGAGCCATCACCTGCTATGGAAAAAGTGCCGATGACCGCCGAGGGCTATCAGGCCCTCGACGAGGAATTGAAACGTTTGAAGACCGTGGAGCGGCCCGCCGTGATCGCCGCGATCGGCGAGGCGCGCCTGCATGGCGACCTGTCCGAGAACGCCGAGTACCACGCCGCCAAGGACCGCCAGGGCTGGATCGAGGGCCAGATCGCCGAGATCGAGGACCGCATGGCGCGGGCCCAGGTGATCGATGTGTCGAAACTCTCGGGCAGCCAGGTGAAGTTCGGCGCCACCGTGTCGGTGATCGACGAGGACACCGAGCAGCAGGCCCGCTACCAGATCGTCGGCGACCATGAGGCCGACGTGAAGTCGGGCAAGATCTCCATCTCCTCGCCAATCGCGCGGGCGATGATCGGCAAGGAGGACGGCGACGTGGTCGAGGTGACCACGCCCACCGGCGTCAAGGCCTATGAGATCACCAAGGTCGAGTGGGTGTAGCGCGCCGGCGCAATAGACCCTGACCAGGCGGAGGTGAGCGATTGACCGCGGACGCCGCCGCGCACCTGACCATCTGGGCCGTCTCCGACGGGCGCGCCGGCATGCGCGATCAGGCCGTGGGCCTGGCCGAGGCGGTGGCGCGCAAACGTTCGTCGCGGGTCAGCGTCAAGACGATCGGCTGGCGGGCCGGCATTGGCCGGTTGCCCACCCGGTTCAATCTGGCGCCCCGGTTGTTGCTGACGCCGGGCGGCGGCGTGCGCCCGCCGTGGCCGGACCTGTGGATCGCCGCCGGCCGCGCCACCCTGCCGCTCTCCATGCGGATGCGCCGCTGGTCGGGCGGCAGAACCTTCGTGGTCCAGACCCAGCATCCGCGCATGGACCTGGCGGCCTTCGACCTGGTGATCCCGCCGGAGCATGACGGGCTTGCCGGCCCGAATGTGTTCGCCATCGCCGGCGCGCCCCACGGGGTGACGCCTGAGCGCCTGACGGCGGAGGCGGCGCGGTTCGCCGCCGCCATCGACCCCCTGCCCCACCCGCGCGTGGCGGTGCTGATCGGCGGAACCTCCAAGGCCTTCGACCTGCCCCCGGCGCGGGCCTGGGCCATGGCCGGTGAGATCGAGCAGGCGATGCAGGTCAGCCAGGGATCGCTGATGCTGACCTTCTCCCGGCGCACCCCCGAAACCGCCCGCGCCCTGATCACCGAGCGCCTGGCGGCCCTGCCGGGGATCATCTGGGACGAGACCGGTGACAACCCCTTCCAGGCCTTCCTGGGCAGCGCCGACGCCATCCTGGTCAGCGAGGACTCCGCCAACATGGCCGCCCAGGCGGCGGCCACGGGCAAGCCGGTGATGATCCTGAAGATGGCCGGCGAGAGCGGCAAGTTCCGTCGCTTCCACGAGGACCTGGCCAGCCGCGGCGTCTCGCGGCCGTTCGCGGGTCGGCTGGAGACCTGGACCTATGCGCCGCTGGTCGAGACCGACCGGGCCGCCGACGAGGTGCTCAGGCGGCTGGGGGCGCGGCGATGAGCGACGCCGCCCGGATCCTGTTCGTCGCCGACGCCGGACCGCAGGTGGGCGGCGGCCATGTCATGCGCTGCCTGACCCTGGCCCGCGCCCTGGCCGGACACGGCGCGCGATGCGCCTTTCTGGACGGCCCCGGGGTTGCCGCGCTGCTGGACGCCTTCGCCCCGGACATGCCCCGCATCGCCACGGACGACCTGGGCGAGGCGGACCTGCTCGCCGCCACCGGGCCGCAGGCGTTCGACGCGGTGGTGCTCGACCATTACGGACTTTCCGCCGACGACCACCGCGACGTCGCCCGGGGCCGCCCGACCCTGGTCATCGACGACCTGGCGGACCGGCCGCTGGCGGCCGACCTGGTGGTGGACTCAGGCCCCCAGCGCCGCGCCGCGGATTACCAGGGCCTGATCCCCGCCGGGGCGCGGCTGCTGCTGGGCGCGGCCTATGCGCCGGTGCGCCCCGAGTTCGCCGCCCTGCGGGCCCAGACCCTGGGCCGCCGGCCGGTGGCCGTGGGCCGCATCCTGGTGTCCCTGGGCCTCACCGATCTGGGCGGGATCACCGGGCGGGTGCTTGACCGACTGCGGCCGCGGATCGGCCAGGCGGCCATCGACGTGGTGGTGGGCGCGACCGCCCCCAGCCGGGCCGGCCTGCAGCGGTTGGCGCGCCGCGATCCGCGGCTGACGGTGCATGTGGACACCCCGGACATGGCTCGCCTGACCGCCGCAGCCGATTTGGCGGTGGGCGCGGCGGGCTCCAGCGCCTGGGAGCGCTGCACTCTGGCCCTGCCCTCAGTGATGCTGGTGGTAGCCGACAACCAGCGGCCGGCGGCGACAGCCCTGGCCGAAGCCGGCGCGGCCCTGGTGGTCGAGGCCGACGATCCGGCCTTTGACCAGCTGTTCGACCGGGCGTTCCTGCGGCTGTTCGCCAACCCGGTGGCCCGGGCCCGCCTGGCGGCCAAATGCGCCGAGGTCTGCGACGGCCTGGGGGCCGGCCGGGTCGCCGAGGCGCTCCTGGAGCTGTTGCGGGCGCGCCAGGGCCCGTCGGGATCGGCGGCGGAACCGGGTTAACCGTCTTTTCGCACCCTGGGCCGCATGATCCCCGAGGATCGCGTAGGGGCGATGCGAAGAGTTCTCGGTATGACCAAGGTCCGTATCGTCGGCGGCGGTCTGATGGGGGTGCTGGCCGCGCTGGAGGCCCACCGCCTGGGCGCGCGGGTCATCGAGCTCCACGACCACCTCGACCAATTGGGCGGCCAGTTGCTGCCGCGGGTGGCGCACGGCCTGGAACTGCGCGACCGGCGGCTTTCGTTCGGCGGGCGCGAGGATCCGATCCGCAAGCTGCTGGAATGGCGCGGGGTGGTCTTCGAGGACGTTGAGGACCACTGCGGCTCGATCAGTCCCAGCCTGGTGGGGGAACCCACCGTCGCGCGGGGGTTCGCCGGTCCGGTCCTGCAGGCGCGGGATGCGACCCATGGCCGGCTGACGGGGGAAGCCCTCACCGACCGCCTGCGCGCCTATCCCACCGATTTCCACGCCCCGCTGACCCGCTACTGCCAGTGGCGGCTCGGCGTCTGGCTTGACCAGGTGCATGCCAGCGCCGCCGTGCCGATCGGCCTCGAACACATCCGCGTCCGGAGCGCGAAGGCGGACGACGCGCCGGCTGCGGCGTCGGTCCCGCAGGGCGGATTCGCCACTCTGTTCCAGTCGGCGCGGCGTGGGCTTGAGGGGATTGGCGTTGACCTGCGCTTCAACGCCCTGGTGTCGCCGCGCGAGATTCTCGACACCGACGACGCCGACACGGTGACCGTGTGGACGGCGCCGCCGACGCGCCTGTTCCGCGCCCTGCGCAAGGTCCCGCCGGCCCCGGTGGCGCACACCGTGGCGAGCTACATCTTCCCGGCGCGCTACGCCGGCCCGGTTCCGTTCCAGCTGCAGAACTTCACCGCCGAGGGCTCGGTGTTCCGCCTCTCGCTCTATGAGAGCCGGGGCGAGATCCTGCTGTGCGCCGAGTGCGTTGGCGAGACGCCGGAGAACGATCTGCGCCGCGAGATCGCCGCCCTGATGGCGGCCTTCGACGGCGAGAGCCTCAAGCTGGGCGACGGCCTGGCGACCCATGTGGTGTCGCGGTTCGACTGCCTCGCCGCCGACGCCCCGCGCAAGCTGGCCGGGCTACGCTCGGCCCTGGCCAAGGCGCGGGGGCCGACCTTCGTCACCGGCGCCTGGGAAACCTGGGACGCCGGTGAGCGGTTCCGCAAGCTCGCCCGCAGCCTGGCCACCGCGCTCGCCGAGGATCTGGCCGAAGCCCGGTCCGCCGCTTGATCCTGGCCATATTGCAGGCGCGGATGTCGTCCCGGCGTCTGCCCGCCAAGGTGATGGCCGACCTCTGCGGCGCGCCGATGATCGCCCGTCAGGTGGAACGGCTGCGCCGGGCCCGCCTGATAGATCGCCTGGTGGTCGCCACCAGCGAGCGCCCGGACGACGACCCCCTGGCCGCCTGCTGCCATGACCTGGGCCTGCCGGTGCATCGCGGTTCGCTGGAAGAC
>CAXNKO010000211.1:0-4795 GCA_964202685.1 Caulobacterales bacterium | reverse complement strand
TTGGCCGCGGCGGCGAAGAGTTGCAGGCCTGCCGCGAGGCCGGGATCGAATGCCGGGTGATCCCAGGCGTCACCGCGGCCCTGGCGGCCTCGGCCTCGGCGGGCGCGCCGCTTACTCATCGCGGCGCGGCCCAGGCGGTGACCTTCATCACCGGTCACGCGGCCAGGGGGGAAGTTCCGGATCTGGACTGGGAGAGCCTGGCCCGCGCGAACCAGACGGTGGTGATCTATATGGGGCTTTCCACGGCGGGGTTGATCGCCGCACGGTTGATTGGCGCCGGACGGGCCGCCTCCACGCCAGCCTTGATCGTGGAGAACGCTTCGCGTCCCGACGAACGGCGCATCGCTGCGCGGCTGGATAGTCTGGCTGAGGCCGCCAGCGGCCTGTCCGGCCCGGCCCTGCTGATGGTTGGAGAGGCCATGGCGCTGGCCGATCTAGGCGCCGGTGACTTGCCGGTCGCCAACGGGGGCGTTGCCGCTGACCAACGGGTGAGATCATGAGGGCCTTGACCGCCAACCGGCTTGCCGACGGCGAAGTGGTGTTCTGGAGTCAGGGCCGCTGGGCGGAGAGCTTCTCCGAGGCGCAACTGTTCGGCGACGACGCCACCGCCGAGGCCGAGGCCGCCGAGGGTCACGCCAAGACCGAAATCACCGCGGTGGTGGAACCCTATCTGATCGATCTGGTGGAGTCGGAAGGCCTCTGGGCGCCGCTCAGCTATCGTGAGCGATTGCGGGCGCTGGGTCCCACCAACCATGTCGACCATGGCAAACAGACCGAGGGCGGGGCCGTCGTCGCGGCCCTGCAGCACGCGTCCGGCGCCGCCCGCTCCAAGGGCCGCGTCGATCTGATTCGGCGTAAGTGAGGCCAGATGTACCGCTACGACCCCATCGACCGGGAATTCCTCGCCGACCGCTCCGCCGAGTTCCGCGCCCAGGTGGCGCGCCGGCTCTCCGGCGAGCTGACCGAGGACCAGTTCAAGCCGCTGCGGCTGATGAACGGCCTCTATCTGCAGCTGCACGCCTATATGCTGCGGATCGCCATCCCCTACGGATCGATGGATGGGCGGCAACTGCGCAAGCTGGCCTGGCTCGCCCGGACCTATGACAAGGGCTATGGCCACTTCACAACCCGCACCAACCTGCAGTTCCACTGGATCAAGCTGGCCGACACGCCGGACATCCTCGACCACCTGGCCAGCGTCGACATGCACGCCATCCAGACCAGCGGCAATTGCATCCGCAACATCACCGCCGACCCCTATGCGGGCGCGGCGCCCGATGAGATCGATGATCCGCGGGTGTGGTCGGAGGCGATCCGCCAATGGTCGAGCCTGCACCCGGAATTCAGCTACCTGCCGCGCAAGTTCAAGATCGCCATCACCGCCACCGCCAAGGACCGCACGGCGGCGCGGGTGCATGACATCGGCCTGGCCATCAGACGCGCCCGGGCCGGGACGCTTGGCTTCGAGGTGATGGTGGGCGGGGGCCTGGGCGCCACCCCCTATGTGGGGCCGACCATCCGCGAGTTCCTGCCGGCGAATCGGCTGTTCTCCTACCTGGAGGCGATCCTGCGGGTCTACAACCGCCTGGGCCGCCGCGACAACCGCACCAAGGCGCGGATCAAGATCCTGGTCGCCAGCCAGGGCGCCGAGGCGTTCGGCCAGCAGGTGGAGGCCGAGTGGGCGGCGATCGGCGCGGCGTCGGACCTGCCGGAGGCTGAGATCGCCCGCATCCGCGCGGCCTTCGCGCCGAAAAGCTTCGAAAGCCTGCCGGCCACTTCGGCCGCCTTCGCGGCCGCGAAGGGGGCGGGTGGGGCGTTCGCCCGCTTCGTGCGCAACAACGTCAAGGCCCATAAGGTCCCCGGATACGCCATTGTTGAGATTTCCCTGAAGGCAATCGGCGAAACCCCGGGCGACGCCAACGCCGAGCAGATGGAGGTCATCGCCGACCTTGCCGAACGCTACGCCCAGGACGACATCCGGGTCACCCACGAGCAGAACATCGTCCTGCCGCATGTGAAGCTGGACGACCTGCCGGCGGTGCATGCGGCCCTGGCGGCGGCGGGACTTGCCACCCCCAACATCAATCTGATCTCGGACATCATCGCCTGCCCGGGGCTGGACTATTGCGCGCTGGCCAACGCCCGCGCCATCCCGGTGGCCCAGCACATCGCCGAACGGTTCCGTGACCAGGATCGGGCCGAGCTGATCGGCGAGCTGAAGATCAAGATTTCCGGCTGCATCAACGCCTGTGGTCACCACCATGTGGGCCACATCGGCATCCTCGGGGTCGATAAGAAGGGTGAGGAATTTTACCAGCTCACCCTGGGCGGCTCCGGGGCGGAGGACGCCTCGGTGGGCAAGGTGCTGGGTCCGGCCCTGCCGGCTAACCGGGTCGCCGAGGCCATCGACGCCATGGTTGATGTCTACCTCAGCCAGCGCCAGACCGGCGAGCGGTTCCTCGACACCCTGCGCCGTACTGGACCCATTCCGTTCAAGGAGGCGGTCTATGCCGACGCTCATTAGGTACGAGAACGGACGCTTCGCCCTGACCGAAGACCCGTTCACAGCGGTGGCCGACGACCAGGAACTGCCGCCCGGCGACGTGATCATCTCGCTGCAGCGATTCCTGAACGATGGTGAGCGGCTCATTGGCCAGCATCGATCGGTGGGGGTGCGGCTGGAGTCCAATCAGGAGGCTGCGGCCCTGGCGTTCGACCTGCCGCGCATCGCCGTGGTGGCGCTGGCCTTCCCGGGGTTCCGAGACGGACGCGGCTATACCTCGGCGCGGCTGTTGCGGGAGCGCTACGGTTTCAAGGGCGAGGTGAGGGCGGTGGGCGACGTGCTACGCGAGCAGGCGCTGTTCATGGTCCGCTGCGGCATCGACGCTTTCGAGCCGGCCGACGGCTCGACGCCGGATGATTGGGCGACGGCGGCGGGGCGGTTCCGCCATGTCTACCAGCGCGCCGCCGACGGCCGTGCTCCGGCCTTCGCGGAGCGGGAGGGGTGAGCATGGCCTATGACGACCTGGACCATCAGCGGCCGCCGGCGGCGCGCCTGGACGCGGAACTGCGCCGCGCGCATCCGTCGACCATCCTCACTGCGGCGGTCGAGACCTTCGGCGACCGGCTGGCGCTGGTGTCCTCCTTTGGGGCGGAGTCGGCCGTGCTGCTGCATCTGGCGGCGCGAGTGAAGCCGGACATTCCGGTGCTGTTCCTCGACACCGGCATGCTGTTCGGTCAGACCCTCGACTATCGCAAGACACTGGCCAAGCGCCTGGGGCTCACCGAGGTGCGCGATCTGCGGCCCCAGTTCCAGGATCTGGCCACGGCCGATCCGGAGGCCAAGTTGCACCAGACTGACACCGACGCCTGCTGCCACATCCGCAAGGTGCTGCCGCTGGACCGGGCGCTGGCGGAATTCGACGCCTGGGTGACGGGGCGCAAGCGCTTCCATGGCGGCGACCGTCTGGCCCTGCCGGTGGTGGAACAGGCGGGAGAGCAGCTGAAATTCAACCCCCTCGCCAACTGGGGCAAGGCCGAGCTCGACGCCTATGCGGCCGAGCATCAGCTGCCGGTCCACCCCCTGGTGGCTCAGGGATTCCCGTCCATCGGCTGCTGGCCCTGCACGGAGCCGGCCGAGGAGGGCGAGGATGTCCGCGCCGGCCGCTGGAAGGGCCTGGACAAGACCGAGTGCGGCATCCATCTGGCCCGCGCGCCGGGAACCGTCACCAACGTCGGCGGCGATATCTGACCGCCCGCGCCATCAGAGACTGACAAGACCATGACCGATGTTTCCGTGGCCAAGCCCAAGGCCAGCGGCGCCTTTTATGTCGAGACCGTCACCTGGGTTCAGCACTGGACCGACAGCCTGTTCTCGTTCCGCACCACCCGCGATCCGGGCCTGCGGTTCGAGTCCGGCCAGTTCGTGATGGTGGGACTGATGACGGAGGAGGGAAAGCCGCTGGTGCGCGCCTATTCCATTGCCTCGCCCGCCTGGGCCGACCACCTGGAGTTCTATTCCATCAAGGTCCAGGACGGCCCGCTGACCTCGCGTCTGCAGAAGATCCAGGCGGGTGACCCGGTGCTTGTGGGCCGCAAGCCCACCGGCACCCTGGTGCTGGATGGTCTGACGCCGGGCAAGCGGCTCTACATGCTGGGCACCGGCACCGGCCTTGCGCCCTGGCTGTCCCTGGCCCGGGATCCGGAGGTCTATGAGCGCTTCGACGAGGTGATCGTCACCCACACCGTGCGCCAGGTGGCCGACCTCAACTACCGGCGGATGTTCGAGCAGGATCTTCCCAACGATCCGGATCTGGGCGAGCTGGTCGCGCCCAAGCTGCGCTATTACCCCACCGTCACCCGCGAGCCGTTCCGGACCCAGGGGCGGATCACCACCCTGATCGCGTCCGGCCAGTTGTTCGCGGACCTCGGCGTTCCGCCGCTGAACCGCGAGACCGACCGGTTGATGATGTGCGGCGGGCCCTCGGTGCTGGCCGATCTCAAGGCCCTGATGGTGGAGCGCGGCTACCAGGAAGGCTCCATCGCCAAGCCGGGCGAATATGTGCTTGAGCGGGCCTTCGTCGAAACCTGACCGGCCGAAAAAGAAAAGGGCCGCCCCGAAGGGCGGCCCTTGCAGAGATCGTCCGGGCGCCTTGGCCTAGATGACGCTGGCGTCCGAGATATCGGCGATGGTGCGGCCCACCAGGACGATGCCGTCCTCGTAGGTTCCGTTGTCGTTACCGCTGTCGCCGAACACCATCACATCGACACCCACCTGCACCGCCACGACGTCGAT
>CAXNKO010000210.1:0-4814 GCA_964202685.1 Caulobacterales bacterium | reverse complement strand
GGCGCCATGCCTGGCGGCGCATCAACGAGCTGTGGACGCAATATGACCCGCTCGGCCGGCGGCTGGACCTGAAGTCGCGGGCCGAGTACGAGGCCGCCGGCCCGATGGCGCCCGTGCTCGTGGCGCCGAGCGCGGCGCCGCTCATCCTGGAGGTCGAGGGTGACGTCGCTGAACTGCCCGCGCCGCTGCTGGCGAAGACCGGCCGCCTGCAGGGCCTGCAGGACCGGCTGACCTTCGACACCTTCGTGTCCGGTCCGGCCAACGAATTCGCCTTCGCCGTGGCCCGCCGGGTGGCGGCCTGGTCCGACGGCCACTTCAACCCGGTGCTGTTCCATGGCCCCTACGGTTTCGGCAAGACCCACCTCCTGAACGCCATCGCCTGGGAGGCCATGCGCTCGGCCCCCGGCAAGCGGGTGGCCTACATCACCGCCGAGCGCTTCACCTCCACCTTCGTCAAGGCCGTGCAGGACCGCCAGACCGCGGCCTTCAAGGAAGAGTTGCGCAACGCCGACCTGCTGCTGATCGATGACGTGCATTTCGTCGCCGGCAAGCCCTCCACCCAGGAAGAATTGTTCCACACCCTGATCGCCCTGGTGGAGGACGGCCGCCGGGTGGTGCTGAGCGCCGACCGCCCGCCGGCCGAGCTCACCGAGATGGAGCCGCGCCTGCGCTCGCACCTGCAGGCCGGCCTGGTCTGCGGCCTGGAACCCGCCGACCGCACCCTGCGGCTGGGCATATTGGAGCGGAAGCTGGCGACCCTGGCCCAGCAGGGCCGCTTCGTGCCCTCGGCCCGCACCGAGGTGCTGCAGTTCCTCGCCGACCGCTTCACCGATTCCGTCCGCGAGCTGGAGGGGGCGCTGAACACCCTGGTGGCCCGGGCGGGCGCCGACATCGCCCGCCTGCGCCTGGAGGAGGCCCAGGCCATCCTGCGGCCCCACCTGACCTGCACCGAAAAGCGGGTGACGGTGGACCAGATTCAGAAGGCGGTGGCCGAGCACTACGGCCTGCAGCCCGCCGACATGACCTCCGAACGCCGCGCCCGCGCGGTGGCCCGGCCCCGGCAGGTGGCCATGTGGATCGCCAAGCAGATCACCACCCGCTCGCTGCCCGACATCGGCCGCCGGTTCGGCGGTCGCGACCACACCACCGTCATTCACGCCGTGCGCCGCATCGAGGCCCTGAAGGCCGAAGACCCCGCCATCGCCCGGGACATCGAGGTGCTGCTGCGCAAGCTGCGGGGATAGGGCGTTCGCGCGGCCTGAGACCGTGGCCCCGGAGGCCGCGCCTACATCGGGCGGTCACGCAGGGCGGCCAGCAGTTCCTGTTCCCGCGCTGGCGACAGGCCGCCCCGGAGCGCCCGGGGCGCGCCCGGGCGGGCTTCGTGCCACGCCATGGTCTCACGGGTGGTCACCGCCAGGGGCCGGAAGCTCAGCCCCTTGGCCACGGCGCGCCGCACGTCCGCCCGGTTGGCCAGGGCGGCGGCCTGGGGATACCAGACCGGCAGATCGCCCATGGTGACCCCCTGCGCCGCCAGCCAGTCACTGGGCGCCCAGGTCAATTTGGTCGGCACGGAATAGAGGCTGCGCACGCCCCCCAGCATCTCGCAGATGCTCATCGGCATGGCCGGACCGTTGCCGTTGTAGGCGCCGGTCTCGCGGCGCTCGGCCATGTGGATCACGAACTCCGCCAGGTCGCGCACGTCGATGATCTGGGCCGGATCGAGCGGGTCGCCCGGCGCCAACACCTCGCCGCCGCGCTGCATCCGCACCGGCCAGTAGGTGAACCGGTCGGTTTCGTCCCCCGGCCCGACGATCAGGCCGGGGCGGACGATCAGCGCCTTGCGGGGAAACTGCCGCTCGGCCTCGCGCTCGGACAGGGTCTTCAGCGGACCGTACAGATCCAGGTTGAACGACGACAGCGTAAAGGGATCCGCCGCGCCCCGGTATTCCTGCAGCGGGCTGTCCTCGTCGAGCAAGGGGAGTTGGCGGGCGTTGTCATAGACCGCCAGGCTGGAAATGAAGCTGTAGTGACGGGTGCGCGCCGCCACCGCCTGGCCCACGCTGCGCACCCAACGCGGCAGGGTGGTGGGCAGGTCGATCACCGCGTCCCAGTCGCGGCCGGTGATCGCCGACAGGTCGCCGTTGCGGTCGCCGGTCAGGTGTTCGACGCTGGCGGGGAGCTCAGCTTGGCGCTTGCCGCGATTGAACACCGAAACCCGATGCCCCCGGGCCACCGCGTAGCGGACATGGTGTGGCCCGATGAAGCCGGTCCCGCCGAGGATCAGGATGCGCAACGACGGGCCCAGGGCTGGCTGGGCCACGGCGCCAGGCGCGGCCAGAAGCGCCGGCAGACCCGCGGCCAAGGTCAGCGCCTGTCCAAGCAACTCCCTGCGGTCGGGCATGGCTGTGTCTCCCACGCAGTCCTGCCGGTTGGTGGAGTCCGGCCCGCGCCGCGCCAACCCTAAATGGGCGACGAATCAAGTCAATCGAAGCCCGCCCCAGGGCCGACCACCTCAGCCCGCCCGCTTGCGAACCCGCCCCGACGTCGCCGCCAACTCGCGCAACGCGGCGTTGGCGATGGTCAGCTTGGCGAACGACCAGCCGCCGGCGGAGGCCTCGATTTCCTCCAGCGTGCGCATGGCGATCGCCACCGGTTCGCGGCGCATGGCCGACCAGGAGGCGATGGCGTCATCCACGTCGTCCTGGGTCTCGCCGGCCTGCGGGCTGGCGGCGAAGGCCATCAGCTGGCGGGTGACGGCGGTCTGGGCGCCCAGCAGGTCCTCCACCAGCCGGCGCACGGCGGTGCGCTCGAAATGGTCGCCGGCGGCGTAGGTCCCGGCGGCGGCGCGCAGGCGGTCGAAGCCGAAGGCCGCGCCCGCCCGGTGGTAGAGGCGCGCGGCGCTGGCCAGGGGCCAGGAGGAGCCGCCGGCCAGGTCGACCAGGTCGCCGGCGGTGGTGAGGGTCTGCAGGACGGCGGTCTCCCGGGCCAGGGTCTCGGGCGCGCCGGCGGCGACGAGCGCGGCGCAGTGGTCGTCCACCACGGCGCGGTCGACTCCTGAGAGCACGCCTGGCGAGAGCTGCCGCAACACCTTGAACGCCGGGCCGTAGCGCTCGCGCAGCTGGGCGACGGTGAGGGTCTCGCGGGCGGCGCGGCGGGCCAGCCAGAAGGTGGCGCCCCGCAAGGCGCCGGCCAGCCTGTGGAACACCGCCATCTGAGCCGCGGCCGGGATCCGGCCATCCAGGGCCTCCACCGATCCCCACAGCCGATCCAGGTCGAGCACCGCCTTGGCCGCCTCGTAGCCGATCGCCAGGGCGCCGGCGTCGCAGTCGGCCGCGGCCTGCAGCCGCGACGGAAAACTCGGCCCGCAGCGGTTGATGAGGTCGTTGGCCACCACGGTGGCGATGATCTCACGTCGCAGGCGGTGGCCGGCGATGACCTGGCGATTGCGCCGCAGCGCCTTGGGGAAATAGGCCTCCACCACGCCGTCGAAATAGTCGTCGTCGGGGGCGGCGGAGTCGACGATGGCCTCGGAGAGCTCAAGCTTGCCGTAGGCCAGCAGCACGGCCAGTTCCGGCCGGGTCAGGCCACGCCCTGCCGCCTTGCGGTCGGCGATCTCGCCGGCGTCGGGCAGGAACTCCACCGCCCGGTCGAGGCGGCCGCGGGCTTCCAGGCCGGTCATGAACCTGGCGTGGGGCTCCAGTTCAGCGGCAGGGTCCATCTCCAGCAGCGACAGCGCCAGGGTCTGGCCGTAATTGTGCGCCAGCACATGTTCCGCCACCTCGTCGGTCATCGACCGCAGCAGGGTGTCGCGCCGCTTGCGGGTGAGCTTGCCCTGGCGCTCCAGGGCGCCGGTGACGATCTTGATGTTCACCTCGTGGTCGGAGCAGTCCACCCCGGCCGAGTTGTCGATGGCGTCGGTGTCGATGCGCCCGCCGGCCTGGGCGAATTCGATGCGGCCCCGCTGGGTCAGTCCCAGGTTGGCGCCTTCGCCCACCACGCGCACCCGTAGGTCGGCGCCATTGACCCGCAGCGCGTCGTTGGCCTTGTCGCCGGCTTCGGCGTGGCTCTCGGCGCTCGCTTTTACATAGGTGCCGATGCCGCCGAGATAGAGGAGCTCGGCGCGCATCCGGAGGATCGACGCGAGCAGTTCGTTGGGCGCCAGGGACTCGGCGTTGATGTCCAGCATGGCGCGGACTTCGGGGCTGAGCGGGATCGATTTCAGGCTGCGGGCGTAGACGCCGCCGCCCTTGGAGATGCGGTTGCGGTCATAATCGTCCCAGGACGAGCGCGGCAGGGCGAACAGCCGTTCCCGCTCGGCGAAGGACGCCGCGAGGTCGGGATCCGGGTCGAAAAACACATGCCGGTGATCGAATGCGGCCAGCAGGCGGATCTGCCGGGAGAGCAGCATGCCGTTGCCGAACACATCCCCGGACATGTCGCCAACCCCGGCCACGGTGAACGGTTCGGCCTGGATGTCCTTGCCCAGTTCGCGGAAGTGGCGCTTCACCGCCTCCCAGGCGCCGCGGGCGGTGATGGCCATCACCTTGTGATCGTAGCCGGCCGAGCCGCCGGAGGCGAAGGCGTCGTCCAGCCAGAAGCCGTAGTCACGGGCGACGCCGTTGGCGATGTCGGAGAACGTCGCCGTGCCCTTGTCGGCCGCCACCACCAGATAGGGATCGTCGCCATCATGGGCGATCACCCCCGCCGGCCGGATCACCTTGCCGTCGGGACCCAGGTTGTCGGTGATGTCCAGCAGGCCGCTGAGGAAGATGCGGTAGGCGCGGATTCCCTCGGCGCGAATGGCGTCGGGACCG
>CAXNKO010000209.1:0-4826 GCA_964202685.1 Caulobacterales bacterium | reverse complement strand
CGCTGGCGCGTTTGCCGCGGCGCCGGCCTTTGCCCAGGTTCCGGCCGCACCGGTGCGGGTGAGCCTCAGCACCGCCCAGGGGCTGATCGTGCTGGCGCTCGACCTGGACAAGGCGCCGATCACCGCCGGAAACTTCCTCCGCTACGTGGACGCCCGGCGCTATGACGGCGCCACCATCTATCGCGCCTCCCACCCGCCTGGCGCCGCGGACTATGGCCTGATCCAGGGCGGCCTGCAGAACGACCCCGCAAAAATTTTCAAGCCGATCGCCCACGAGAGCACCACGAAGACCGGTCTGCGCCACAGGGACGGGACCATCTCCATCGCCCGCCGGGCCCAGGGCTCGGCCACATCGGACTTCTTCATCTGCGTGGGCGAGGCCGGCTACCTGGACGCCGACCCGACCCAGCCCGGCGACAACGCTGGCTTCGCCGCCTTCGGCCAGGTGATCGAAGGGATGGATGTGGTCCGCAAGATCCTCACCCTGCCGACCTCCGCCACCGCCGGCGGCACTGAAATGAAGGGCGAGATACTCATGCCGCCGGTGCCGATCCTCAGCGCACGCCGGGCGCCTTGAGGTGACCAGCCTTCAGGGGCCCGACCTTCTCCCCGCGTCGGGGCAGGCGCCGGACGCCGTGGTCATTCTGCTGCATGGCTATGGCTCCAGGGGCGAGGACCTGATCCAACTCGCCTCGATCTGGCGCGCCGCGGCGCCTGGGGCTGCGTTTCTGGCGCCGAATGGTCCCATGATCTGCCAGGACAACCCGGCCGCCTTCCAGTGGTGGCCGCCGGCCCGCGGCAAGGGCGTGGATCGCGCGGAACGGCTGAGGCCGACCGGGCCGCTGATCGACGCCTTCATCGACGCCCAGCTCGCCCGCCACGGTCTGTCGGAGCATCGGCTGGTGCTCGCGGGCTTCAGCCAGGGAACCACGGCGGCGCTGCATGTGGCGCTGGGCCGCCCCCGCCGGATCGCCGGGGTGATCGGGTTTTCCGGAACGCTATCGGATCCCGAGAGCCTGGAGCCGCACATGCGCAGCAAACCTCCGCTGCTGCTGATCCACGGGGACGCCGACCAGATTGTGCCAGTCCAGCGGCTGCATGAAGCCCGTTTGGCGCTTGAGGCCCGCGGCTTCGACCTCACCACCCATGTCGCGCGTGGCCTTGGCCACGGCATCGACATCAGCGGCACGCGTCAGGCGATCAGCTTCCTCAAGCGCGTGCTTGCCTGACCCGCCGCCGACCGCATCAGAACACGCCCAGGGCCAGGCCGGCGGCGAAGGCGGCGCCAAGGGTTTCGCACGCCGCGAGCTGGTCCGCCGTAAGCCGCTTCGGGGCGAGGATCGCCTCCGCCGTCTGCGCGTGGGTGCAGACGATGAGCGGGTCGGCGATGGCGCGCATCCGCCAGCCGGTGATGATGCGCGTCATCTGCCGCACGACGCCCTGACCGTCGCTGCCGGCGCAGACCATCATGGCGTAGGGCCGTCCGGCGAGGTGATCCAGAACCGGGTAGTAACAGCGGTCGAAGAACTCCTTCATGGCCCCCGACATCGACGCCAGGTTCTCCGGGCAGACGAAGACAACGCCGTCGGCGGCCAGCAGGTCGTCGGGACCGGCCGTGTCGGCGTTCACCAGGCGGACCGCGATCTCCGCCTCACCGGTCGCGCTCCGCGCCGCGGCCTCGGCCATCTGGCGGGCGCCGCCAGTACGAGAGTGAAAGACGATCAACAGCGATTTCACACCGCCCTCCCACCGCCGGAACCAGTGCGCCGCCGAGCGTCCGACGCGCTGACACGCTGCCTTGCAGGCGACTTATAATTCCGTAACGACCGCGCCTTATGGTTAGCTGTGCCACAAAAGGTGGGAGACCCGACGGCGTGACCCAAGCTACGAACGCTCACTATGATCTGATTGTCATCGGCAGCGGGCCGGCGGGCCGGCGGGCCGCGATCCAGGCGGCCAAGCTGCATAAGAAGGTGTTGGTGGTCGAACGCGGTCGCCGGGTGGGGGGCGTTTCGGTGCACACCGGCACCATCCCCTCCAAGACCCTGCGCGAAACGGTGCTCAACCTCTCCGGCTGGCGCGAGCGGGGCTTCTATGGCCGCGCCTACCGCGCCAAGAAGAACATCACCTCCGGCGACCTGCTGAAGCGGCTGCACATCACCCTCGACCATGAGGTGGAGGTGCTGGAACACCAGTTCGCCCGCAACGGCATTGAAACCATCACCGGCTCCGCCTGTTTCCGCGATCCGCACACAGTGGTGATCACCAGCGACGCCGGCAAGGCGGCCTACACCGCCGAACGGTTCATAATCGCGGTGGGCACACAACCCTATCGGCCCGACCACATCGGCTTCGACGGTGTGAACGTGCTCGACGCCGACGAGATCCTTGAGATCACCCGGTTGCCGCGCCAATTGGTGGTGGTGGGCGCCAGTGTCATTGGCGTCGAATATGCCAGCATTTTCAGCGCTCTCGATGTTAGGGTGACCATCATTGAGCCCAATGACGGCATCCTGCCCTTCATCGACCGGGAGCTGGCCGACGAGTTCGTCCATGACCTGCGTGATCGCGGCGTGTCCCTGCGGCTTGGCTGCACGGTTGAGGCGGCCCAGACCGTCGGACCCGAGGACTGCCTGGTCAATCTCTCCGACGGCCGCGAACTGCACTGCGACATGGTGTTGTTCTCGGCCGGTCGTGAGGGCGCGGTGGATGGCCTGGGCCTCGACGCCTGCGGCCTGACCCCCGACGCCCGAGGGCGGCTCAGCGTGGACAAGGATACTTTCCAGACCCAGGTCGAGCACATCTACGCCGCCGGCGACATCATTGGTTTTCCCAGCCTGGCCTCCACCTCCCTTGAGCAAGGCCGGATCGCCGCCTGCCACGCCTTCGGCGCACCGGCCCACAAGCCGCCGGAGTTCTTCCCCTATGGGATCTATTCGGTGCCGGAAATCTCCACCATCGGCATGACCGAGGAGGAGGCCCGCGAGCGCGGTGTTCCCTACGAGTGCGGCGTCGCGCGGTTCCGGGAGACCTCACGCGGCCATATCATGGGCCTCGAATCCGGGTTCATGAAGATGATCTTCGCCCTGGAAACCCGCCGGCTGCTGGGCGTGCACATCGTCGGCGAGGGCGCCACTGAGCTGATCCATATCGGCCAGGCGGTGCTGAACCTTGAGGGCACCCTGGATTATTTCGTCGAGAACACCTTCAACTATCCAACCCTGGCGGAGGCCTACAAGGTTGCCGCCCTGGACGCCTGGAACCGGATGCCGCGACAACAGCCGAGCCAGAAGGCCACAGAGCGGGTGATCACCCTGGCCAAGCACGCCGTCGGCGAGTGATCGCACGCTGCATGGCGCTGACCCAGGCTGCTTGACAGTCAGTCCATCCCAGGGCCGCATTGGGGCGAACGTCATAGCGACGTCGTATCAAGGAGGCGCCCTTGGCCAGCCAAGCCACGACGGGGACGAGGCGTGTCGGCGATCGGGCGGTGTCGCCGATCGGACTCGGCACCATGTTGATGACTCTGCCGCACGCGCCACCCGGGGTGCATGAGGAGCCAATCCCGGAAGCCCAGGCGATCCGGACGATCCATGCGGCCCTCGATGCGGGCGTGAACCTGCTCGACACGGCGGTGAATTACGTCGTGGCCCCGGAATTGATGGGCCAGAACGAGGCGCTGACGGCCAAGGCCTTGGCCTCCTGGTCCGGCGACCGCAACGACATCCTGGTGGTGGCCAAGGGCGGTTGCCGGCGCACCGTCGAGGAAGCCGCGGTGCGCGACAACAGCCGCGCCAACCTGCGTTGGTCCTGCGAGACTTCCTTGAAGGCGCTGGGAGTCGAACGGCTGGGGCTCTATGTGCTGCACGCGCCGGATCCGAACGTACCCTTCGACGAGGCTGTCGCCACGCTGATGGAGCTGAAGACCGAAGGCAAGATCGGCATGATCGGGCTCTCCAACGTCGGTCGCGGCCAGGTGGCTCAGGCCCGGGCCATGACCCGTATCGACGCCATCGAACACGAACTGGCGCCCGGCCGGCTGGCGGCCCTGCCCCTGGCGAGGCTCTGCGCGGCGGAGGGCATCGCCTTCCTCGCCTACCGTCCCGTGGGCGGGCAGCAGGGCGCGCCCGGCTTCGGTCAGACCCATCCGGCGCTGGCGAAGATCGCCGCAGCGCGGGGTGTTTCGCCCCACCAGGTGGCCCTGGCCTGGTGCCTGGCGCAGGGGAGCACCGTTATTCCGATCCCCTCCGCCAGGCGTCCTGAGACCATCCTCGACAGCGTCCAGGCCGCCGACCTGACGCTTAGCGAAGCCGAGCTGGCGCTGATCGACGCGGACTCCCAGGCGACGTTCGCCGGCGCGGAGAAGGTCGGGACGTTCGGCGCGAAAAAGTAGCGAGACGCCTCACCACACGTCCACGAACGGCCGCCGCCGGCCCGGCCCGCGCGGATGCGACGCCGCGGTCTTTAAGCCCGCCAGGATCCAGGCCCGCGTCTCAACCGGATCGATCACCGCATCGATTTCCAGGGCGCGAGCCACCGAGGCCGCCTTGCCGGTCTCGTACATGCCCGCCAGCAGCCGCTCGAACAGCGCCTGACGCGCCGCCGGATCGGGCTCGGCGTCGAGCTGCTTGCGGTAGCCGAGCCGCACGGCGCCCTCCAGGCCCATGGGGCCGAACTCGGCGGAAGGCCAGGCGATGGTGAATGCGGTGGCGGAGAACTCCCCTCCGGCCATGGCCTGGGCGCCCAGGCCATAGCCCTTGCGCAGCCCCACGGTGAACAGGGGACCCGAGCGGGGGGCGGCGGTGGCGAACAGGCGCGAGCCGCGG
>CAXNKO010000208.1:0-4830 GCA_964202685.1 Caulobacterales bacterium | reverse complement strand
GAGCGATCTTGACGCCCAGGTCGTGCAGGCGCGCGATGTTGCGGCCCACCTCGTCGCCATCGTTGAGGATCGCGGTCTCGGTGATCTCGACTTCCAGCCGCTTGGGGTCGAACCCGCGCCGCGCAACCGCCATGGCCACGTTGTCGACGAAGTCCGGATCGCCGAATTCCAGGGCCGAGGCGTTGAACCCCACGGGAAGGGTAAGGTCGGCGGTCTCCTGCATCACCCGGTCCAGCACCCACTGGGTGAGCGGTCGGATCAGGCCGGGGCGCTCGGCCAGCGGGATGAAGCGGGCGGGGCTGACGTCGCCGTGCACGGGATGGCGCCAGCGCACCAGGCTTTCCATGCCGATCGGCGTCTCGCCATCCCGGTCGACTTGCAGCTGGTAGACCATCCGCAGCTCGCCACGCGCCATGGCGCCCTCAAGGTCGGCCATCAGCGCCAGGTCGGGATCAGTGCTGGATGCGTCCGACGACCCGCCCAACACGTCCAGGGTGGCCAGCAGTTTGCGATAGAGCGCCTGGGCGGCGCCGCGTTCCACCACCGCGCGCTCGCGCGCGTCGGTCTCGATCTTCTGGGCCAGGCCGGCGACGGCGCGGGCGCCGATGTTCAGGCTCATGGACTTCAGCCCATGGGCCGCCCGGGCCGCGGCCTCCGCATCTCCGGCTTCGGCGGCGTCGAGCACGTTTCGAGCCGCGTCGGGGGCGTTGTCCCGGTAGAGCTTGCGCACCCGCTCGACGAAGTCCCCGCGTCCGCCGGCGGCCATGGCCGCCAGTTCGGCGGTCACCTCGGGATCCAGCAGCTCCGAGGTGACGGCCGCCGGCGTCGCATCGGCGACAGCGGCGACGGCCGGCGGTTCCGAGGCCGGCATGAACCGGCCCAGCATCCCGGCCAGGGCCGCCAGGGTGAACGGCTTGTGCAGCACGTCGTCCATGCCCGCGTCGCGCCAGGCGTCGGCGGCGTCGCCGACCACATGGGCGGTGAGCGCCACGATGGGCGTCGCCGCGCGCTCGAGCTCGGACTCGCGGCGCCGGATCTCGCGGGCGGCGGCATAGCCGTCCAGTTCCGGCATGGAACCGTCCATCAGGATCAAGTCGAAACGACCGGCCAGCGCGGCCGCCACGGCCTCACGGCCGTCGTTGACCAGGGTGACGGCCACGTCCAGGCGCGAGAGCGCCTCCATGGCCACCTCGCGGTTGACGGCGCTGTCGTCAGCCACCAGCACACGGCGGCCCGCGAAATGGGCCGTATCGCCCTGTTGCGTTTGGGCGGCGGTGGCGATGGCCTCGGCGATGGACGCGCCGTCGCGCCAGGCGCCCAGCACCGCCTCCAGGTCGCGGCGGCGGACCGGCTGGACCAGGACCGCATCTATGCGGCCCTCGCGCTGCAGCCGGGCCGGGGCGTCGTCGCCATATTCGGCCAGACAGATCACCACCGCCTCGCCGGAGCGTTCGCCCAGCGTCCCGGGTTCCGCGATCACCAGGTCCGCGCCTGATTCGACCAGGTCGAGGCCGGCGCGCTCGGCATAACCCTGCAGCGCCAGCCGGGTGAACGGCCGGTCGACCCGCAGCTCCAGCCGGCGTCCCTGGGCGGGGGCCGGAAGCGGGCGGGCCGGCTCCAGGGTCACCACCGGAATCTCGAAGTGGAATTTGGACCCCTCGCCCAGGACGCTGGTCGCCGACAGCTCGCCGCCCATGGCCTCGACCAGCCGCTTGCAGATGGTCAGGCCCAGGCCCGTGCCGCCAAACTTGCGGGTCGTCGACTGGTCGGCCTGGCTGAAGGCGCTGAACAGCCCGGGGATTTTCTCGGCGGCGATGCCGATGCCGGTGTCATGGACAATCACCCGCAGCCGGTCGGCGGCCGGGGCGGTGACTTCCACCAGCACCCCGCCGGCCTCGGTGAACTTGATGGCGTTGTTGACCAGATTGCCGACCACCTGGCGCAGGCGCACCGCGTCGCCTTCGATGATCCGCGGCGCGGCCGGATCGACAAACACCGCCAGGTCCAGGCCGTTCGAGCGGGCCTTCTCCCAGAACAGGCTGGCCACATCGTCGGCGACGTCATCCGGATCCACCGGCGCCGCTTCCAGCTCCATCTTGCCGGCCTCGATCTTCGAGAAGTCGAGGATGTCATTGATGATGGCCAGCAAGCTCGTGCCCGACCTGGCGATCACTTCGGCGAAGCGGCGCTGGCGGGCCGGCAGGTCGCCGGCCGCCAGCATCTCGGCCATCACCATCATGCCGTTCATCGGCGTGCGGATTTCATGGCTCATGGCGGCCAGGAAGTCGGACTTGGCGCCATTGGCCGCGTCGGCCGCGTCCTTGGCCAGCACCAGGTCGGCTGTGCGCTCGGCCACCGTGCGCTCCAGCCCCGTCACCTGGGCGGCGATCTGGCGGTCGCGGCGGCGGATCTGCCCCAGCATGGCGTTGAAGCCATCCACCAGCCCGCCCACCTCGTCGTCGGCGGCCACGTCCACGCGGCGGGCGTAGTCGTGGCTGGCCCGCACCTCGTCCATGGAACGGGTCAGGGCCAGGATCGGCGCCGTGATGCGCCGCTGCAGGCGCCAGGCCACCATCAGGCCCAGGCCCGCGGCCAGCATGGCGGCGATCAGGCTGGCGAACAGGCTGGCCAGCAGCCGCCCGCCCGCCCCATCCAGCTTGCCCAGCAGCACCACCCGCCCGACGGTGCGCCGCGCATGGACGATGGGTTCGCGAATCTCCACGCTGCTGGATCGCAGGGTGGCGAGGAACGAGGCGCCGCCGCCGCCATCGACGGCGGCGTCGCGGGACAGCCGCGCGCCGGCGCCGGTCTCCGACAGCAGATGGCCATCCAGGGTCTCGACGCGGGCGTAGACCACGTCCGGCAACTGACCGATGGCGCGGATGGCGGCGAACGCCCGGGCGCGGTCGCCGCCGGCGGCGGCTTCGCTGGTCAGGGAGGCGATGACCTTGGCGGTCGCGGCCAGACGCTCCGTCTGCAGCGCGGTCTCCCGGCGTCCGTCGCGCCAAGTGGAGACGCCGGTCACAAGCGCCACCGCGACCCCCACCGACGCCAGCACCAGCAGCGTCAGCTTGCCGCGTATGGACCGGCGTTTCGGTGTCCTAATGGGTGCGCTCAAGGGCATCTGAGGTAATTTAGCCTCTCAATTGCTACGGACTGTTAATACCAAAGGGTGTAAATTAAAGCTAATACCGCACCTAAGGATTGGGCCTTGCCCCCAGACACCACCAATGATGGAGCCTTCTTCTACGTTCTCCAGGACGCATTACGCATCCTGTTCGTGGACGATGACCCCATCCTGCGCGAGTTCGCCGGGGTCCACCTGACCACCGAAAACGCCACGGTCGCGGTGGCTCAGGACGGGCAGGCGGCGCTTGAAGCCATGGCCGAGCTCAGGCCCGACATCGTATTGATGGACCTGGAGATGCCGGTGATGGATGGGTTCCAGGCCCTGGCCCGCGCCCGCGCCGACCACAGGATCGCCGAGACTCCGATCGTCGTCATAACCGGGCGCGAGGATGTGGTGGCCATCGATCGCGCCTTCGAGGCCGGTGCCACCTCCTTCGTGGCCAAGCCGCTGAACTGGCGGCTGCTCAGCTATCAGATCCGCTATATCGACCGGGCTCGCCGTCGGGAGGCGGCGTTGCGGGCCCAGGCGGCTCAGGCGCGCAAAGCCCTGGAGGATCTGAGCATCGCCGGCTCGCGGTTCCTGTCACAGGCGCTGGACGCGGCGCCCGCGCTCAGAACGTCCGGCGGCCCATACCTCGCCGCGATCGAGACGGCGGCCCGCGCCGCGGGGGGTGGATAGGCCGATGCGCTACGGGTCCGCCCTGCGCCGGCTGACGGCTGACCGCGCCGGAGGTACGGCGACGATGTTCGCCCTGGCGACACCGGTTCTGGTGGTGCTGATCGCTGGCGCCATCGACCTGGCCTCGGTGGGCGCCGACATAACCAAGGCCCAGGACGTGGCCGACTCCTCGGCCCTGGCCGCCGCCAAGCAGCTGACCCTGGCCGACACCCAGGGGGTTGAGGCCCGCGCCAGGGCCTATGCCGACATCCAGCTCGCCGACCTGTCGAATCGCTTCGCCTATACGGTGACCACGACGCCGGTGGACGGCGGCAAGGGCGTCACCGTCACCATCGCGGGCAAGCGGTCCTCGTTCTTCGGCGATCTCCTGCCGCCGGGCGGATGGAATATCCGCACCCAGGCCACCGCCAGCGCCATGGGCCGGGCGCCGTTGTGCGTGCTGTCGACAGGCGTCGAAACGCACAATGAAGTCGAGATGCAGGACGACTCCAAGATCACTGCCGCCAATTGCATGGTGCATGGCAACACCGACATCGATGTATCCAGCAATGCTTGGCTTCAGGCCGCAATCGTGCAGGCCGCCGGCCTCGCCACCGGCCGCATCTCGCCGGCGCCACAGACCGGCGCCCCCGAGATCGCCGATCCCTTCACGGCGCTGAACTTCTCGCCGCCAACTACGACTACGACAACCACCACCAAGACAAGCAAAACAAATACATCGACCACAACGACCTGCACCCCCGCCGACCTGTTCCTGGAGGCTGGCAGCCACACCCTGGCGGCTGGTGTTCATTGCGTGAAGATCAAGGTCTCCAAGAACGCGGTGCTAAATCTTCAGCCGGGCGACCATTTCTTCCATGAAGGTGATCTGGAGGTAACCGTTCAGCTCCCCCCAGCGGCGTTGGTGCGACGGATTGAATCGCCCTGTGTTTTTTGGTGGCGCTCGGCAGCCCGGCTTGATTCCCTCCATGCATGTCGCGCAAAGATCCAGTCGATCTGAAGTCTATGGACCGGGCGTTTTT
>CAXNKO010000207.1:0-4852 GCA_964202685.1 Caulobacterales bacterium | reverse complement strand
CCAGGTCGAAGACGTAGGATGTGCCGCGGAAGTTCTGCAGGTCGGCGAACTTGAGCGCCGCGATGGCCACCTTGTGCGCCGTGGCGTCGAATTCGGCCGGGTCCAGTTCGGCCCCCAGCCCCGCCTCGGTCAACCGCTCGCGGGCCTTGGCGCGGGTCATTTCGATCAGGTCGTTGAGTTTCAGCACCCCGCCCTCGCGGGTCTTGAACGGCTTGCCGTCGGCGCCGTTCATGGTGCCGAAGCCGGCGTGCTCCAGGCTGCCCTCGGCGGCATAGCCGGCCAGGTAGGCGGCGCGGAACACCACCTCGAAGTGATCGGCCTGGCGCTGATCGACGCAATAGATCACCTGGTCGGGGGCCAGGTTGCGCTGGCGGTCCAGCACCGTGGCCAAGTCGGTGGTGCCGTACATGGCCGAGCCCTCCGACGACACCACCAGCAAGGGCGGGAGCTTCTTCTTGTCGGTCTCCCGGGCCACCCGGACGATGCGGGCGCCCTGGTCGTCCTCCAGCAGGCCCTTGGCCGCCAGCTCGGCCACCATGGGCTCGATCAGCGGGTCCACGTCGCTCTCGCCATTCCAGAGGTCGAAATCCACCCCCAGGGCGTGGAAGTCCCGGGTCAGGGCGGCCTGCGTCACCCTGTGGAAATGCCGCCACAGCCGCCGATAGCCGACCCGACCCGCCTGCAGCTCGGCGGTCAGCCGGCGCGCCCGGTTGCGGTAGGCCTCGTCGGTCTTGTTGCGGGCCGCGGCCTCTGGATAGATCCGGTCCAGGTCGGCCAGGGCCACCCGGTCGAACAGGGCCTCGGCCGCCTCAGCCTCGGCGGGCGCGCCGCCCATGGCGTTCAGGGCCTCGACGCAGGCGGCGATGTCGGGGTGCTCGTCCATCACCGCCCCGATCAGCAGGCCCATCTGCAGGCCCCAGTCGCCGAAGTGGGCGTCGCCGGTGACCTGATCGCCGCGGAATCGGTAGATGCGCTTCAACGATTCTCCGATGATCGAGGAGCGCAGATGGCCCACATGCATGGGCTTGGCCACATTGGGGCCCCCATAGTCGATGACGATCCGCCGGGGGGTGGCGACAAGCGCCGCGCCGGCGCGGGGATCGGCGGCGATGGCGTTGGCGCGGGCCGACAGCGCCGCATCGCTGACCCGCAGGTTGATGAACCCCGGCCCGGCGATCTCCACCGAGGCCAGGCGCGGGTCGGCCGCCAGCATGCCCGCCACCTCAGCGGCCACCTCGCGGGGATTGCGGCCAGTCTGCTTGGCGGCGGGCAGCGCGCCGTTGCACTGAAAGTCGGCCAGGTCGGGGCGGTCAGAGGCGGTGACGCGCCCAAGGCTCGTCGCCAGGCCGGCGGCGGCGAAGGCGGCCCCCAGCGCTTCGCCAAGCGCCTCCTTCAGGTCGCTCATGGCTTGCCGACGTCGCCCCCGGAGGCCGCCACGGCGCTGCCGGCGTTGACCCGGAAGCGTTTGCCGTCGCGGTTGAACTCGGCCATCTGCGGCGTCACCTCGAACCCCACCAGGATCTCGAAATTGGAGCCCGAGGTGGTCATCTTGGCGCGCGGAATGGTGATCTCGCCGAATTTCTCGGTGATATAGACCCGGTCGGCGCCGTCCTCGAACTTCACCGGCAGGTCGAAGGTCTTGCGGGTGATGACCATGTTGTTGCGCTGGGTCACCGCGATCCAGTAGCGGTAGGTCTTGGACGCGCCCTCGGCGGTGGGCCCGCGGCCTAGCTCGAACAGCACCTCCATCGTCACCTTGATGGGGTCCTCGCCCTTGTACTGGCAGCCGGCGGAAATGCCCTGGATCTCGCCGGTGTAGCCGACCGCGGCGGCGGCCTCGCGGCCGTCCTTGAATTCCTGGTAGCGGGCGGCGTCGTAGAGCACCTTCACGAACGGGCAGGGACCGGCGTTGCGCAGCTGCGCCAGCGGCGCTTGGCGCAGCTCCCACTCCTTGTCCTGTTGCTCGCGCTTGGCGTCGGCCTCCTCGTCCTCGGCGCCGCCGCCGCCCCGCTGGGCGTAGCTGACGGCGGGCATGGCCGCGCTGAGCAGGAACAGGCTGGCGAACAGCAGGGGCAAGCGGCGCATGGCGGGGCGTCCAGGACCAGGGCGCGCGGGAGGTCGCGCATCAGCCGCCTGATTAGAGCCAATCGCCCTTTGCCGCAACGCGGCGGGACGCCTAGTTTGCGCGGCATGAACGCCACAGCCCCCCGCCGCCGCCTGGACGTCCGCCTCGCCACCCCGCGCGGCTTCTGCGCCGGCGTCGACCGGGCGATCCAGATCGTCGAGCGGGCCATCGAGAAATACGGCGCCCCGGTCTATGTCCGCCACGAGATCGTCCACAACCGCCACGTGGTCGATCGGCTGAAGGCCCTGGGCGCGGTGTTCGTGGAGGAACTGGACCAGTGTCCCGCCGACCGGCCGGTGGTGTTCTCCGCCCACGGGGTGCCCAAGGCGGTGCCGGCCGAGGCTCGCGCGCGGGCGATGTTCTTCCTCGACGCCACCTGCCCGCTGGTCTCCAAGGTGCATGTGGCGGCCCAGCGCCACCACGAATCGGGCCGCGAGATCGTGCTGATCGGCCATGCCGGCCACCCGGAGGTGGTGGGCACCATGGGCCAGCTGCCCGACGGCGCCGTGCATCTGATCGAGACCGTGGCCGACGCCGCCGCCTACGCGCCCCGCGACGCGGCCAACATCGCCTTCGTCACCCAGACGACGCTGTCGGTGGACGACACCGCCGCCATCGTCGCCGAGCTGCGCCGCCGCTTCCCGGCCATCGCCGCCCCGCACAAGGAGGACATCTGCTACGCCACCACCAACCGCCAGGAGGCGGTGAAGACCGCCGCCGCCGGCTGCGACGTGCTGCTGGTGCTGGGCTCGGCCAATTCGTCCAATTCGGTGCGGCTCGTGGAGGTGGGCAAGCGGGCCGGCGCGCGGGCGGCCTATCTGATCGAGGACGCCCTGGCCCTGGACATGGCCTGGCTGGCGCAGGCGAACACCGTGGCCATCACCGCCGGCGCCTCGGCCCCGGAAGTGCTGGTGAGCGGGGTGATCGACCGCCTGGCCGAGGCCTTCGACATCACCGTCACCGAGGCCACCGCCGCCCGCGAGACGGTGAGCTTCAAACTGCCCCGCGCCCTCACGGCATCCCCGGCTTCAGCTCCACGAACAGGCCCTCGCATTCCGCGCACAGCACCTCGCCGTGGCGAAGTTCGCCGCGAATGAACCGCTTGCGGCCTTCGATGCGGTCCAGCCAGGCGCGCAGGGTAAGCTCGACGTCGATGCGGGCCACCGACCGGTAGTCCACGTGGATGTAGGCGGTGCGCGCCCGGCTGGGCACGCAGCTGTTGGCGATGCGGCCCAGCACGTCGTCGAACAGCAGCGGGATCATGCCGCCGTGGGTGACGCCGTTGGCGCCCAGGAAGGCGCGCCCGAAGGTCACCTTGCCGCGGATCTCGTCCGGGGTGTCGTGGGTGATGTACAGCGGCGGCACGATCAGGCGGTCGCCCCCGGGCTGACTGCGCCGGCGCGCCAGCCACGGGTCGTGCTCGCTCACCGCCATCGGCGCCAGCCGCCGCGACCAGGCCCGCAGGTCGCTGGCCAGCGCCCGGGCCGTTTCCGGGTCCGGCGCGGCGGGGGCGACCCGGTCGAGGAACTCGCGCAGGGCGGCGATCATCTCGGCGTTGACGGCGTCGCCGCCCGGCTCGCTCACATCGTCCAACTCGAGGTCCTCGCGGTCACCATCCAATGGATAACATCTGACACCTGAGTCCGGCTGGGAAAAGCCGCACCGTTAGCGCCGCGCGGCCTGGGCGTGCGGCTACCGCAGATGGGTGGGCGGCGGTTCGCCACCCGTTCCGGATGTTGAGCGCTGCCGTTGCCTGTCTCGATTCAGCGAGGAGACGTGGTTTAGGTGTTCGCCCCCTCGTGCGAACGCTCCATGGCGCGCTTGTAGGCGTCGCGGCCGGTGGTGCGGGCGATGTAGGCCTGTTCGGCGTCGCCGAGGGTGATGCCGCAGTTCCGTTGGCCCAGGTTCAGAGCGTAAGTCACCGAGATGTCTGCGGCGGTGAAGGCCCCGCCGGCGAGGTACGGCGAGCTGGCAAGCCGTTGGCTGACCAGCTTCAGCCGCTTCTGCAGCGATTGCAGGCACCAGGTCGCGCCCCAGTTCGCCCGCTCGGCCTCGGGCGCGATGAAGCGGCTGACGACAACGGGCATCATCAAGGTCGCGAGGCCGGCTTCGCCCAGATGCAGAAACTGCTGGTAGGCGGGGAAGGTCGGATCATGGGGGACGGGCGCCAGCGGCGTCGGCCCGTAGCGGGCCATCAAATACTCCATGATCGCGATCGACTCGACCATGACGACGTCGCCGTCCTGGATCGCCGGGATGTAGTCAGCGGGGTTAACCGCCAGGAACGCGGGGTCCTGCTCGGCGGCCAGCATGTCCACCTGCCGCACGCGATAGGGAAGGCCCATCTCCTCCAGCACCCAGACGACCCGGACCGATCGCGAGGTCTGTCCGCCCCAAACGGTGATCATGCGCCGGCGCTTTCCTGGTGTGACTGAGAATCGACCGTAGCGGACCCTGGCTCTCCAGGCCGACGCGAAGCTTAGCTTCAGCGAGGTCCGCCCACCACCCTCCTGTGCCTTTCGGGGCGCCTGCTGTGGCTACCGGATTCACACATCTCTCAGTTGGCCGCAGCGCGACCCCTTCTCCCTCTAGGAGCTGTGGACACTTACCTCAGCCATATGACGATGGCTGCGAGGGTGACGACGGCGAGGTAGTTCCTGCCGGTCTTCTCGAAGCGGGTGGCGACCCGTCGGAACTGCTTGAGCTTGCCGATGCAGCACTCGACAA
>CAXNKO010000206.1:0-4864 GCA_964202685.1 Caulobacterales bacterium | reverse complement strand
CGAAGGTCATGGCCGTCTGATTGCCCATGATGTGGACGCAGACCATGGTCAGGGCCTCGCACTGGGTGGGGTTGACCTTGCCGGGCATGATCGACGAGCCGGGCTCGTTCTCCGGCAGCGACAGCTCCCCCAGGCCCGAGCGCGGTCCGCTGCCCAGGAAGCGGATGTCATTGGCGATCTTGAACAGCGACGCCGCGGTGGTGTTCAGCGCCCCGTGGCTGAACACCATGGCGTCGTGGGCGGCCAGGGCCTCGAACTTGTTGGGGGCGGTGATGAACGGCAGGTGGGTAATGGCGGCGATCCGCTCGGCCACCATCTCGGCGAAACCGATGGGCGCGTTGAGGCCGGTCCCCACCGCCGTGCCCCCCTGGGCCAGTTCATAGAGGCCGTAGAGGGTCTCCTTGATACGGCGCACATTGTTGGCGATCTGCTGAGAGTAGCCGGAAAATTCCTGACCGAGCGTCAGGGGCGTGGCGTCCTGGGTGTGGGTGCGGCCGATCTTGATGATGTGGGCGAAGGCCTCGGTCTTCACCTTCAGGGCGGCGTGCAGGTGCTCCAGCGCCGGCATCACGTGGCGGGCCACCTGCTCGGCGGCGGCGATGTGCATGGCCGTGGGATAGGTGTCGTTGGATGACTGGCTCATGTTGACGTGGTCGTTGGGATGGACCGGCGACTTGGAGCCCATCACCCCGCCCAGCATCTCGATGGCGCGGTTGGAGATCACCTCGTTGGCGTTCATGTTCGACTGGGTGCCGGAGCCGGTCTGCCAGACCACCAAAGGGAAATGGTCGTCCAGCTTGCCGTCGATCACCTCCTGGGCGGCCGCGACGATGGCCTCGCCCACGGTCTTGTCGAGGCGGCCCAGCGCCATGTTGGTCTCGGCCGCGGCGCGCTTGACCACCCCCAGCGCCCGGATCACCGGCTGCGGCTGCTTCTCCCAGCCGATCTTGAAATTGCCCAGCGAACGCTGGGTCTGGGCGCCCCAATAGCGGTCGGCGGCGACCTCCAGGGGGCCGAAGGTGTCGGTTTCGGTGCGGGTCGCGGTCATGGGGGCCTCCGGCAAAACGCCGTCAGGGTCTTAGCGAGACAGCGCGAGACTGCAAGCCGTTCGGCTTCTATGACGGCGCGGATGGACGACGGCTGGACCCAGCATGGCAAGGTGCGCGCCCGCGAGGCGGCCGGGGTGCTGACCGTGGAGGTGGAGGGTCTGACCTCCCAGGCAAAATACTACAAGCCGCTGATCTACGAGTTTTTCCGCAAGGCCTGGCGCGGCGCGCAGCCGGCCTGGGGGGAATATGCGGTGGAAATCCGCATGGAATATGTGGGCGACCCGCCGTGGCTGGACCTGGACAATTTGGCCAAGGCGATCCTCGACGCCATCAAGGGCTACGCCTTTCACGACGACGCCCAGGTGGCCCGCCTCTTGGTAGAGCGCCATTCCGGCCAGAGGGAGCGGATCGCGGTGACGGTGGTCAGGACCGGCGACCTGGCGCGTTAGATGACGAGCCCAAATACGGCGCGGCCGCGCCAGAGGGGTCGGGCGCGGCCGCGGATCGCAAAACCTGGATCGGGGGGGATCCGGGTCAGCGGTACTGTTGCAGACGTGTGGTGCGCAGGCCCGCCAGGCCATGGCGGTCGATGGACCGCTGCCAGGTGAGGAACTCCTCCGCCGTCAGGCAGTAGCGGTCCAGCGCGTCCTCGAGGGAGAGCAAGCCTCCCCGGACCGCGGCCACCACCTCGGCTTTACGCCGGATCACCCAGCGCCCGGTATTGGGCGGCGGAAGATCGCCGATCGTCAACGGCGCGCCAGTGGGCCCAATGACATAGGCCTCCCCGCGGCTGTTCCTTCGCGTCTGCTGTTGCTGTTGCAGCATGGCTTTACGCCTTTCCCACCATCACTCTTCGGAATGACCATACGCCGCAGCTCCTAACAGCCGCTGAATCTCGATAGTAAAAAAACAACTAACCATACACTCCCTCATGTGCGATTATGATACACATATAAGTTTGTTGTCTCATTAATCTTCGTTAAGCGGAGGTGTTATCTTATAATGTTCAGAAGCTCATCCAGCATCTGGTCCGCAGTTGTTATGATTTTCGACGACGCTGAGTAGGCTTTCTGGGTCGTGATCAGGCCGGTGAACTCTGATGACAAGTCCACGGTCGATGCCTCGAGCGATGAAGGCGAGATTTGACCGCCGCCGCCGATGCCGGGCTGCTTCAGGACGAAGCCCCCGGACTTGGTCGTGGCGCGATAGGCGTTGCCGCTGAGCGGTTGCAGGCCGTCGGGGTTCGGGAACACCGCGATGCCAATCTGGGCGATCTTGCGGATCTGGCTGTTGTCGAACAGCGCCGACACGACCCCGTTCTGATCCACCTGAACGCCGACGATATTGCCGACCGTGGCGCCGTCGGAGATGACCGTGTTCACCGTCGAGGCCGCCGCGTACTGGGTGATCTTGCTGATATCGAGGGTGATGGTCTGGGCGCCGATGCCGAGCGCCGTGTCCCATTTGGGCGCTGCGCCGGCGGAATCGGCCAGGGTCAGCACGGCGGGGGCGCCAAGCGCGCCGAACAGGGTCGTGTTGGCCAGGTCGATGGTGCCGTCCGGATTGAACTTCACCACACCACGCGCCAGCTGGCCGGGCTGGCTCAGGGCGCTGACGTCGCTGGCCGGGACCGCGTAGATTTCCGCGTTCCACGTGTTGGCCGGTGCTGGCGCCGCAGGCTTCAGGAACGCCATGACGAACTTGTGCGACCCGCCCTGGGAATCGATCACCGACATGTCCAGGCTGAAGTCGGGCCTGGTGCCGGCGCCGGCCGTGGTGGTGTCAGCGTAGTCGGCCATGCTGGCGGCCCCGGCGTTGCTATACGCCGCCGCCCCCGCCGATTCCGGGGTGGTCTTGTCCAGGTTGGCGTTGATGCTCACCGCGGTGGAGGCGGTGACCGCGGCCCCGAGGTCCTTCACATTGATTGGCGAGAGGGAATTCAGGTCCGACGGGCTGGTGGAGACGTTGCCGGCGGAGTCGAACTGCCAGCCAAGCAGGTAGTTGTTGGAGTTGTTCACCAGGAAGCCGTCGGCGTCGACGCTGAAGGATCCCGAGCGCGTGAAGCTGCGCGGGTCGCCGGGCGACAGGTCGCCGCCCCGGTCCGCGACCACGAAGAAGCCGTCGCCGATGATCGCCAGGTCGGTGGGTGAACTGGCGCTCTGCACCAGGCCCTGCTGGCTGACGAATTGCCGGGTGAGGCCGAGTACGCCGCCGGCGCTGTATCGCCCGGCGATCGACTGGGCGGTGACGATATTGGCGAAATTCACTTGATTACGCTTGTAACCGATCGTGTTCACGTTGGCGATGTTGTCGGATATCGCCGCGAGTGCTGAGGAATTCGCCACGAGTCCCGAAACGCCGGCGAGCATTGCGCTGTTGATGCTCATGGAATGTTGCCTTTTCTATCGTTGATGTGTCGCCGTTAGGCGGCGATGTCGGACAGCGTCTTCGCGTCCGCGGTTGTTGGGGCCGGTTGCGGCTGGCGCACGGTGTTGACGGTCTCCCAGGGGACTCTGCCGCCGTTGATGGTGAGCAAGGTCCTGCCGTCCACCTGCTCGACGCTGGTGACCAGGCCATCGACGAAAATCGAACCGCTGATGGGGTTGCCGGCGCCGTTCCTCGGCGCGAGCCGCAGGGTATAGGCGCCATCGGGCAGGGCATGGCCGGTGGCGTCCTTGCCGTTCCAGGTGAACTTGTGCTCCCCGGCGGCGACATTGGTCAGCGCCTGGGCGCTAACGACGCGGCCGTTCTTGTCCAGCACCTCGAGCTTCAGGTCGGCCGCCGCGGCGTCCAGTTTGTAGATCCACTCGGCCTTGCCCGCGGCGAGCTGCGCGTCCGAAGTCACTGCGCGGACCTCCTTGCCAATCAGGCCAACCGCCGTGGAGATGCCGCTGGAGGAGTTGGCCACCAGCTTCTGCAACAGGTCATTGGTGAGCAGTTGCTGCTCGACGCCGGTCATCTGCACGATCTGCTGGGTGAACTGGTTGGCGTCGAGAGGGGCCAGCGGGTCCTGGTTTTTGAGCTGCGTGGTCAGCAGGCCGAGGAAGGTGTCGAAATTCTCGGCCAGCCGCGCCTTGCCGGCGCCGGTCGCTGAGGTGGAGGCTGCCGCGGCCGCGGGATCTATCGCCATTCTGGGGGTTCCTAGACTGTGATGTCGATGCTGGCGTCGCCGGACCAACGCGCCTGATGCGATCCGTTCAGGGCCTGATCCGGATCGATCACGCCGTCCAAGGCGGCCTGGAAGGCGCGGCCCGCCCAGCGGGAGCCCTGTTGGTCCTGGGCGGCGCCCTTGCCGCCGGCCTGCCCCTGGTCGCCGGCAAGGTCGAAGGACAGACCCCCGGACACGTCGAAGCCCGCCAGTTCCAGGGCGCGTGTCAGTTCGCCGGCGCGGTTCTTCATTTCGGCGGCGGCGTGGGGATTGTCGAAGGCCATGGCGGCGGTGATCCGTCCGTGCGCGCCAACCTCCAGGCGAACATCGACCCGCCCAAGTCCGGCCGGCTCGAGCGCCATGTCGAAACGCGTCGAACGTTCGTCGAGCTTCTTGAGGATCTGGGCGGCAAGGGTGGCGATGGTTTCCAGACCCACCCGAGCGGGCTGCGCCGGGGCGGCAGCGCCCGTTGAAAGTTGTGTGGCCGCGCCAGGCGGTCCCGCGGATGGCTGCGGTTGCGGCGCCTCGCCAACGTTCTGCGCCCCGACCTCGGCCAATCCCGCCTCGCCGGACTGAGCCTGCGCGGCCACCAGCAGTCCGGGCGCGGGCGAGGGCGTCGGGGGCGGTGCGGCGGGCGCCGTGGACTTGGCGGCCCAGACTCCAGGCG
>CAXNKO010000205.1:0-4865 GCA_964202685.1 Caulobacterales bacterium | reverse complement strand
TCCAGGTCGGCCAGGGCGTCGGCCAGGCCGCCGATCAGCTCCGGCGTCACATGGTTGTTGGGCGGCCGGTCCAGCACCACGATGGCCACATGGCGGCCGTCCAGGGCCACCGAAACCTGGTCTCCATAGTTCGATTTCATCGGCGCGTTCCCATCAGGTTGCGGCCCACCACCCACTTATGGATCTCGGTCGGCCCGTCATAAATCCGCATCAGCCGGAGCTTGGCGGCCATCAGTTGCAGGGGCATTTCCTTGGTCATGCCCATGGCCCCGAAGGTCTGCATGGCGTGGTCCACCACCTCCCAGGCCATCTCGGTGCAGAAGGCCTTGATCATGGAGATTTCCTGCCGCGCGTCGCGGCCCTGATCCAGGGTCCAGGCGCAATGATAGGCCATCAGCCGCGCCGCATGGATGCGGGTGGCGGCGTCGGCGGCCCAGAACTGGATCGCCTGGCGTTCCGACAGTGGAACCCCGAAGGTCTTCCGCTGCGGAGCGTACTCGACCATCATATCCAGGGCGCGCTGCGCCATGCCGATGGACCAGGCGGCCATCTCCATGCGCCGGGTGCCCAGCCTGACCTGCATGGGCGCGAACCCCGCCCCCTCGGTCCCCAGCAGCTTCCAGCCCGGGACCCGGCAGTCCTCCAGCAGCACCTCATAGGTATAGGCGCCCCCCAGCATCGGGATGCGCCGCACCGGGTTGAACCCCGGCGTGCCCTTGTCCACCAGGAAGGCGCTCATGGCGCGCCGGCCCCGCTCGCCCTCGCCGGTCACCGCCATGACGATGGTGAAGTCCGCTTCCGCCGCCCGCGAGATCCAGATCTTGCGGCCGTTGATCACCCAGTCGTCGCCGTCGCGCACCGCCTTGGTGAGCATGCCGGCCGGGTCGGCCCCGGCTCCGGGCTCTGAGATGCCGATGGCCGAGATGGTGCCGCTCTCCACATAGGGGACCAGATAGGCCAGGCGCTGCTGCTCATTCACCGTGGCCATCAGCATGCGCAGGTTGGGACTGTCCGGCGGCAGGGTGTAGGGGGTGACGGTCTTGCCCATCTCCTCGTTCACCGCCACCAGGGACAGATAGGGCAGGTCCGATCCGCCGGCGTCGGCGGGGGCGTCCAGGCCCCAGAGCCCCAGTTTGCGCGACACCGCATCGAGGCGGGCGTGGTCCTCGGGCAGGACGCCAAGCCCCTTGCCCTCGGCCTCGCGGGCCATCACTCCGGTCTCAAGCGGCAGCAGTTCGTCGCGGACGAACCGGGTGACCAGGTCCTTCAGCTGCTTGTCTTCGATGGAAAGTTCGAAATCCACTGGTCCTCCGGCGTCACTTGGGCGATTTCAGCAACCCATCTAATCGAGGCGGGCGCGGGGCGCCACGCCGTATCGCCGGGAGAGGCATGAGCAAGCACCAACTCGCCGCGGAGAACAACGGCCCGCTGAAGGGCGTCCGCATCCTCGACATGACCGGCGTGGTGCTGGGCGCCTACGCCACCCAGATCCTCGGCGATCAGGGCGCCGACATCCTCAAGATCGAAAGTCCCGCCGACAAGAGCGGCCGCGGCGGCGGCGGCGACATCTTCCGCTGGAACGGCGAGGTGCCGGAGGGCGGTCCCCGCGACCTGGGCCCGATGTTCCTGGCCGCCAACCGCAACAAACGCAGCGTGCTGATGGACCTGAAGGATCCGGCCGAGATCGCCCGCCTCAAGCGGCTGATCCCCCACTGCGACGTGTTCGCCGCCTCGGTGCGCTACGAGGGACTGAAACGCCTGGGCCTCGGCTATGAGGATGTGCGCGGCATCAAGCCGGACATCGTCTATGCGCTGGCCTCCGGCTACGGCCAGGACGGCCCCTATGCCGGCGATCCGGCCTATGACGACCTGATCCAGGGCCAGGCCGGCATGGCTGACCTGCTCAACCGCACCGACGGCAACCCCGAGCACCGCTACCTGCCCACCCTGGTGGCCGACAAGGCCACCGGGCTGATGTTCGCCCAGGCGATCACTGCGGCGCTGTTCCACCGCGCCCAGACCGGCGAGGGCCAGTACGTTGAGACGCCGATGTTCGAGTCCATGACCAGCTTCAACTTGGTGGAGAACCATTTCCACCATGTGTTCGAGCCCCCCATCGGCCAGTGGGGTTACAGCCGGGTGGTCAACCCCATGCGCAAGCCCTTCGAGACCAAGGACGGCTACATCGGCCTGCTGCCCTACACCGCCGCCCAGTGGGACGGCTTCTTCGAGAAGGCCGGCTGGGGGGAGAGCTTCGCCCAGGATCCGCGCTTCCGCGACCACGCCGCTCGCAACCGCAACATCCGCGAGCTCTACCGCCTGGTGGGCGAGGCCACCAAGACCAAGACCACCGCCGAGTGGTTCGCGCTGCTCAAGCCCCTGTCGATCCCCATCGTCAAGCTGAACCGCATGGAAGATCTGGAGGACGACCCCCACCTGCAGGCGGTGGATTTCTTTCAGCACTACGACCACCCCCACGCCGGCCCCTATGTCACCACCCGGCCGCCGGCGCGGTTCTCCGCCACCCCGGCCTCCATCCGCCGCCACGCCCCCAGGCTGGGGGAGCACACCGACGAGGTGCTGGCCGAATTCGGCGTGGACAAGCCGTGACCGCCCGCGACTTGCTGGCACAGGATTTCGGCCTGTTCGCCGAGGTGTTCGCCGCCCAGGCAGCCGAACGCGGCGGCCATCCCGCCCTGATCGAGGGCGATCGGGTGGTCAGCTACGCGGAGCTGGGCCAACTCACCAACCGCATCGCCGCGGCCCTGCAGCGCGACGGCGTGGGCCAGGGCGGGGTGGCGGCCATCTGCGCGGCGGCGGCCAGCATCGAGTATGTGGCCGCCTTCGTGGGCACGCTCAGGGCCGGGGCGGCGGCGGCGCCGCTGGCGCTGTCCTCAACCCCTCAGGCCCTGGCCGGCATGCTGGCCGACTGCGGGGCTGGCGTGGTGTTCCTCGACCGCGCCGCCGGCGCGGCGCTCAGCCCCTTTGCCGGGACGCTCAGCGCCCGGCGCGTGGCCCTGGACGCCTCCGAGGCCGGCGCGGCCCTGGACGCCTGGCTGCCCGGGCCGGACGCCGCGCCCGCCGACTTCGAGGCAGGCCCGCTTGACGCCTTCAACCTCATCTATTCCTCCGGCACCACCGGCGCGCCCAAGGGCATCGTCCAGCCGCACCGCATGCGCTGGGCCCAGATCGGCCGCGGCGGCTATCCGGCCGCGGCGGTGACGATGATCTCGACCCCGCTCTACTCCAACACCACCCTGGTCAGCCTGCTGCCGACCCTCGCCAATGGCGGCACGGCGGTGCTGAGGCCCAGGTTCGACGCCGGCGAGTTCCTGCGGCTGGCCCAGCGCTGGCGCGCCACCCACGCCATGCTGGTGCCGGTGCAGTACCGGCGCATCCTCGAGCACCCGGATTTCGACGCCTGTGACCTCTCCAGCTTCGAGCTGAAGTTCTGCACCTCGGCGCCATTTCCGGCCGAGCTCAAGGCCGAGGTGCTGCGCCGCTGGCCGGGGGGGCTGGTGGAGTTCTACGGCATGACCGAGGGCGGCGGCACCTTCAAGCTGGCCGCCCATGAGCGCCCCGACAAGCTGCACACCGTGGGCCAGCCGCTGCCCGGCCACGACATCCGCCTGATCGACGACGACGGCCGCCAACTGCGCGCCGGCGAGATCGGCGAGGTGGTGGGCCGCTCCACCACCATGATGGTCGGCTACCACAACCGCCCCGACCAAACCGCCGACGCCCAGTGGATCAGCCCCGAGGGCGACCGCTTCATCCGCACCGGCGACGTGGGCCGCTTCGACGACGAGGGGTTCCTCACCCTGCTGGACCGCAGGAAGGACTTGATCATCTCCGGCGGCTTCAACGTCTATCCGTCGGACCTGGAGGCTGAGCTGGCCCGCCACCCGGCGGTGGCCGAATGCGCCGTGGTCGGCGTCGACTCGCGGCGCTGGGGCGAGACCCCGGTGGGGTTCGCGGCCCTGCGGCCCGGCCAGGCGGTGACCGCCGAGGCGCTGCGCGCCTGGACCAACGCCCGGCTGGGCAAGACCCAGCGGCTCTCTGACCTGGTGATCATCGACGTGCTGCCCCGCAACCCCATCGGCAAGGTGCTGAAGCGCGACCTACGCGACGCCTACGCCGGCCCCGCCCTGGATGGAGCCGCCCCATGACCCGCAAGGCGAGCGGCGGCCTGCCCGGCCTGTTGGGCATCGAGTGGGAGGCCATCGCCCCGGGCCAGGTGCGCGCCCGCTTCACGGTGGGCGAGCAGCACATGGCCGGCAACGGCTTTCTGCACGCCGCCAGCGTCGTCGGCCTGGCGGACTCCGCCTGCGGCTATGGCTGCGCCCGGTCCCTGCCGGAGGGGGCGCGGGGCTTCACCACCTTGGAGCTGCAATCCAACTTCCTCGCCACCGCCGGGGCCGGCGACCTGGTCGCCTGCGAGGCCAGCCTGGTCCACGCCGGCCGCACCACTCAGGTCTGGGACGCCCAGGTGCGCCACGGGGCCAGCGGCAAGGTGATCGCCCTGTTCCGCTGCACCCAGATGATCCTCTATCCGACCTCGCCGCCGCCGCCGCCGGCTTGACATGCCGCAGCCGCCGGCTAGGTTCCGCCGCTCACTCCGCCGGCCCGCGACAGGGCCGCCGTTCGCGCCTGGAGAGGTGGCTGAGTGGTCGAAAGCACCGCACTCGAAATGCGGCGTACCCGCGAGGGTACCGTGGGTTCGAATCCCACCCTCTCCGCCAACGCCCCTCGCCACAAATCTCTCTGAGCCCGTGGCGAGGCCAGAAAATCCCGTTGTATTACAGGATTTCTCCAAACTGGCTCCGGACTGCGCTTTCCAGGAAACGGCGGATTTCTCTCTGAAT
>CAXNKO010000204.1:0-4868 GCA_964202685.1 Caulobacterales bacterium | reverse complement strand
TGCCCAAGCGTTTGCGTGAGGTATCGGGCCTGGCCTTGACCCCCGACGGGCGGGTGATGGGGAACGACGACGAATCCGCGGTCATCTATCAGCTCGACATCGATCGCGGCGACGTGGTGAAGCGGTTTTCGCTGGGCGCCCCGACGCTGCGGGGTGATTTCGAGGGCCTCGCCATCAGCGGCGACGGCGACTTTTACATTACCACCAGCACCGGCCGGCTCTATCGCTTCCGCGAGGGTGACGACCGCGACGATGTGCCGTTCGAGACCTTCGACACACAACTGCGCCACATGGGCGAGGTGGAGGGCCTGGCGTTCCATCCGGCCGACCAGTGCGTCATTCTGGCCTGCAAGACCAACCACACGCCGGCTTTGCGAGGCGCCCTGGCGCTCTATGCCTGGTCGCCGCGGACGCCCGAGCAGCCGGCGCAACCCTGGCTCACCATCCCGGTGACGCCCCTCGCCGATGCGGTGGGCGCAAGGTCGTTTCATCCTTCGTCGATCGAGATCGACTCCAGAACCGGACGGCTGGTGGTTCTGGCCGCCCGCCAGAACGCCATGGTCGAACTCGACGCCCACGGAATGCTGCTGGCGGCGCGCGGGCTCGGCGAGCATCACCGCCAGGCCGAAGGCGCGACGATCCTGCCCGACGGCGCCCTGGTGATCGCCGACGAGGGCGACAAGACCAAGGCGGTGATGACCCGCTATGCGCGCCTCCATGATTAGGTTGCTGGCCTGCCTCGTCGCCGCCCTGGCGCTGAGCGTCGGCGCCCCGGCGCGCGCGCAGGCGGCCTGGGACCAAGTGGCGCGCGTGGTGGTCATCGGCGACCTGCATGGCGACTACGCAAAGTTCCACGCCATGCTGAACGAAGCGGACTTGATTGACGCCCGTGACGCCTGGAGCGGCGGCGCTGCGCATCTGGTGCAATTGGGCGACGTGCCTGACCGGGGTCCCGACAGCCGGCGCATTCTCGACCTGCTGATCCGGCTTGAACCGCAGGCGCGCCGCGCCGGTGGGCGCCTGCACGCCCTGATCGGCAATCACGAAGCCATGAACATGGACGGCGACCTGCGCTACACCACGCCGGGAGAGTTCGCCGCCTTCGCCGACGCCAAGTCGCCGGGCCGCCGCGACGCCTATTACAAGCGCGTCGTCGCCGCGGTGAAAGCAGCGCCGCCGGCCAGCGGCCTTCCGGTGTTCGACGCGGCCTATCGCGCGCGCTTCGACGCCGAACATCCGCTGGGTTGGGTGGAGCACCGGCTGGCCTGGTCGCCGAAGGGCGTCTACGGGCGTTGGATCCTGAAGCACAACGCCATCATCCGCATCGACGACACCCTCTATCTGCACGGCGGGCTCGGGCCGGAGTTCGCGGGCTTCAGCCTTGAGGTCATCAACAAGGCGGTGCTCACCGCGCTGCGCCATCAGCCCGAACAGGCGGGCGGCCCCGATGACGTCCTGTGGAGTGAACAGGGTCCGCTCTGGTATCGCGGATTGGCGCAGAACGACGAGGCCGCCGAGAGCGCTCATCTGGCGACGCTGCTGGCGCGCCACGGCGTGCGCCGCATCGTGCTCGGCCACACCAAGCGGTACGCCATGATCAATTCACGCTTCGATGGGGCGGTGATCCTGACCGACGTCGCGGTGCGCGCGCCCTGCCCCGACCCGCACGGTTTCCTGATCAAGGAGGGTGACGTGCTGACGGCCGTGCACCGCGGCCATCGCCTGACGCTGCGCGCATCGGGTGAGGCCCACGCCGCCTATCTGGCCGAAATCGCCGCCCTGGACCCGGCGTCCTGCGCGAGGAACTAGAGCGTGACAGCCACAAGTGGGCACCGGTTGGGGCGCCCGTCACGCTCTAAACTTTTGAAGATAGACCCTTATTATCCGGATCAGGTGATTCCACCTGATCCGGTAAGGGTCTAGGTCGCGTCGACGATCTAGCGACAGCGGCCGACGATCTGACGCTGCACGCGCTCCGGGTCGTCCAGGACCGCGAAGAAGCCATCCATGAACCGGCCGGTCTTGGCGCGCACGCCAGGGCTCAGGCGCTGTTCGCTGTCGATCAACGCCATCATGTCGGCGCGGCGGGCGCGAAACGCCTCGATGACCGCCGGGATCTCACCGTTGCTGGCGCAATAGCCGCGGTACAGGCGATCGGTGACGCGGTTCACCTTCAAGCTGGCGGGCGGGTCCGCGTAGGGCGCATCGACAAAGCCTGAGTAGTCGAAATCGTAGGGGAGCGGCACAACGCCGGTCGCCGTCGCCGGCTTCGCATCCGGCGCGGCGATCAGGCGGCTGTTGTGACAGCACTCCGACGGGTTCGGTCCGGCGAGGAAGGACCAATCCAGATTGCCGATCATGAACTCGAACAGGGCGGCGCGCGCCGCGGCTCGGGCATCCAGCTGCTTCGGCGACACCTGGCCTGAGGCGGTCTCCAACTCCTTGCGCTGATTGCGTCTGGCGGCGTCATCGACATTCTCAATCAGGAAACCGAACCGGGTCACGCCGTCACCGCCACCCGCGACGTTCCGGTAGGTGACATCGGCCCCGCGCACGCGAAAGCTCATCGGCGTCAGCAGATTGTACAGCCGGTAGGCCAGCAGTTCGAGCACGATGCGTTGCTCGTAGTCCGCAGCGTCGCGGCAGTAGGTGACCAGCTTGAGCCTGTTCTGCCCCTGGAAGGTGCTTCCCTGCGCGGTGGCCTTGTCAAAATTCAGCGCAAGCGGCGGAAACTGGCAAAAGCCGCCGGTGCGCCGGGTCAGGCCGCGGGCGCGCAACTGGATGGGAAGGCTCTGGGCGGCCCCTCCCCGTTCGGTCACCGACACGGTGGCCGGATAGGGATCGGTGCGGCTCGGCGCGGCTCGGACCAAGGCCGGAAACGGCGCGCTGATGACAATCTGCAACGGCGAATCGTCAGAAAACAGCCGCGATTGCGCCACCGCCGGCGACGCGAGCGTGCACAACAACCCCAGAAGACCGAAGCCCAGCGCGCGAACCATCCGTATCCCCCTACCGCCAGACGCTGATCTTGGCACAGCGTTCGCCAAGCGCCAGAGCGACACTATTGCGGGGGCGGGACAGCGTTCAAGCCTTTGGGTCGTAGGAATGACCTGGACGGCGCGCCGCTCATTCGGCGGGGCGGCGGAACAGGTAGAGGCCGAATCCCACCGTCTCATGACCCTCGGTCATGTGCAGGTGGCGCAACATGGCGGCGCGCATGCGCAGGCCGGGCGCGGCGGGATCGGCGGGGTTCTCGTCACACCAATCCTCCACCGAGGCGTTCATGCGCCAGAGGTACTCTTCCCAGTCGGCGTCGGTGCTGACGGCGGTGTAGCGGGGCTTGAGGCCGGCCGCCTCACCGGCCTGCAGCCAGCCGGCGAGGGTTTCGTAGCGCCCGGCGCCGAAGGCTTGCTCCAGGGCCGGCGACGGGGGCTTGCGCCAGAACGGATCGCCCCACAGCAGCCAGCCGCCCCGCGCGATGGACGGCGCGAGGGCGGCCATGATCTCGGCCGGGCGCCTGAGGTCCGGAAAGAGGTCGATGGCCCCGATGACGCTGACCAGACGCTGTTCGCCGGCCGCGGCGAGGACGTCGCTGGCCTGGCCCTCGATGATCTCGACGCGGCCACGGGCTCGGGGTTTGTCCGCCTCCGCCCGGGCCAGGACGGCGACCGGCCCATGGCGCTCGACGCCGGTGAGGTCGAGGCCGCATCGCTCGGCGATCCAGGCGGAAACCACGCCGTTGCCGCAACCGAGGTCCACCGCCCTGTCGCCGGCCGCCAGGTCCGTGAACGCCAGGACGCGCTCCAGCTGGCTGAACGAAAACGGGTTGCAGATCCGGTGATAGCGGTAGCTGACGTAGCCGATGAGCGAGGAGTCCATGGCGAGGTTCTAGCAGAGCCTGGAGCGCGGGAAAGGCCGCGACCGGAACGGCGAAGGACTGGCGCCCGGATCGGCGAGGGTGTTAATCGGCCCATGACACCGCAAAGCGGGCCGGGGGAAACATGACCGACAGATCCGCGACGCGCGCGCCATTTGCGGCCTGGTGGACCCTGGGCGTGCTGATGGTGTTCAACATCCTGTCGCTGGCGGACCGCAATGTGCTGTCGCTGCTGGTGGCGCCGATCAAGCACGACCTGCATCTCACCGACGTGCAGTTCAGCTTGCTGCAGGGGCTGGCGTTCGCCGTGCTCTATTGCGTGGCGGGGCTGCCGATCGGTTGGCTGGCGGACCGGATCTCGCGCAAGCTGATTCTGTGGATCGGGGTCACGGTCTGGTCCCTGGGCGCGGCGGTGAGCGGCCTGGCGCAGACGATGGCGCACATGTTCGGCGGCCGCATGGCGGTGGGCGTCGGCGAGGCGGCGCTGCAGCCCTGCGCCTTTTCGATGATTGGCGGGTTGTTCCCCAGGCATCGGCAATCCCTGGCCTTCGGGCTCTACATGACCGCGTCCAGCCTTGGAGGCGCGTTGGCGCTGGGCGTGGGTGGGTTGCTGCTGGGGTATTTCGACAAGCATCCGCTGGTGCTGCCGCTGGTGGGGGAGGTCGCGCCTTGGCGCGGGGTGTTCCTGGCGATCGGTCTGCCCGGCGTTGCGCTGGCCCTGCTGGCCTGGACGACCCGCGAGAAGCCGCCGGTGGACATCAAGGCGCCGCCGCCGGCGGTCCAGGCCCCCATCGACTTCTGGGCCTTCGTCTCTCGACGGCGCAGCATCATCATCCGCCACTTCCTAGCCCGTCTTATTCACGCTGACGACGGGATGTTGGCGTGTGCGTGTGGTTGAGCGTCAGGCGCACGGTCTCGCTGCGCCTTTTTCATCGCTGTTGGGCCTGAGGTTTTGATCTCCGAGTGGGTTGAGACGAGGGGTTCGGCGGTT
>CAXNKO010000203.1:0-4870 GCA_964202685.1 Caulobacterales bacterium | reverse complement strand
ATCGCTCTGGACGATTTCGGCGCCGGCTATTCCAGTTTCAACCACCTGCGCCTCTACCCCTTCGACAAGCTGAAGATCGACCGCGCCTTCGTCATCGAATGCACCAAGACCGGGGGATCCGCCGCCCTGGTCCACGGCATCGTCGCCATCGGCCGCGCGCTGGGCATGAAGGTCATCGCCGAGGGGGTGGAGACCGCCGGGCAGCACAAATTCCTCAAGCTGGCCGGTGTGCATGGACTGCAGGGCTACCTGTTCCACCAGCCCGAGCCGATCGAGGATGTCCGGGCGCGGCTGACCGGCCATTATCCCAGGGCCATGGCTGGCGGATAGGTCTGGGCCGCGATCGAGGGTCCCTCCCCGCCGCAATCGCCGCCGAACCTCGCGAACACGGACGCTGGCGAATGGCTTTACCGCCGGCGCGGGCGCCTTTAACCACCGCTGAAGTCGGCGAAGAGGAGATTTCATGGCTTCGGGCCTGGTGGCGTTGCTGGACGATGTGGCGGGGATCGCCAAGATCGCGGCGTCCTCTCTGGATGACATGGCCGGGGCCGCCAGCAAGGCGGGCGTCAAGGCGGCCGGCGTCGTCATCGACGATGCGGCGGTGACCCCCGGTTACGCCATGGGCTTCACCCCCGACCGGGAACTACCGATCGTCTGGAAGATCGCCCTGGGGTCGCTGCGCAACAAGTTCCTGTTCCTGCTGCCGGGCGCCATCGCACTCAGCGCCCTGGCCCCCTGGGCGGTGACGCCGCTGCTGATGCTGGGCGGCGCCTACCTCTGTCTCGAGGCGGCGGAAAAGCTCACCGAGCTGTTCGTCGAGCATGACCCCGGCGACGAGGTCGAGGATCTGGCGTTGAATTCGGCCGAACTGGAGGCCGAGAAGGTCGCCGGCGCCATCCGCACCGACTTCATCCTATCGGCGGAGATCATGGCCATCACACTGGCCGACGTCGCCGCGCGGCCGTTGCCGGTGCAGGCCGGCGCCCTGGCCTTGGTGGGCCTGGCCATGACCGTCGGCGTCTACGGCGTGGTGGGCCTGCTGGTGAAGATGGACGACATCGGCATGCACCTGGCGGAACGCGGGCCTTCCTTGGTGCGGAGCGTCGGCCGGGGGCTGGTGCGCGGCATGCCGGTGGCGCTGCACCTGCTGAGCGGGGTGGGGACCGCGGCGATGCTGTGGGTGGGTGGTGGCATCATCGTGCACGGCCTGGAACACTTCGGTCTCGACACCCTGCCCCATCTGGTCGAGGCCGCAGCCCACGCCGCGGGCGGGATTCCGATCGCGGGGCCGGTGACCGGCTGGGCGGCCAGGGCCGCGGCCTCCGCCGTGGTCGGGCTGGCGCTGGGCGGTTTGCTGGTTCCCCTGGCGCGGCGGCTGCACGGCAAGCACTGAACGGGCTCAGGCCGCAAACCCCTTCGGCCCCTCCATCATCAGCGCCAGGCGGTGGCCGTCGGGGTCGATGAACTCGGTGGTCCACAGGTTGTGGTCGCGGAAGGCGGCGATCAGCTGCACGGGCTCGGTGAACACCACGCCGCGCCGCTCCAGGTCGCGCCGGGCGCGGCGGATGTCATGCACACGGAAGTGGATCGGCGAGCCCGGGCGCACGGTCTCATGGTCGGCCCGGACCTGCAGCATGATGCGGATCTCGCCAGCGTCATAGACCGCCTGGCCCTCGGCCTCGAACAGCCGGGTGAGGCCCAGCGCGCCGCCGTAGAAGGCCTCCGCCCGGGCGAGGTCGGCGACGCCCAGCAGGATCTGACCCACCGGGCCCAGCCGGAAGGCCGGTTCGTCGAACTCGCTCACGGCGGCGCGCCGGCCACCGCGCCGCGGACCGGCGGCGGCCGGGCCTCCGTGTCCCCAAGTCCTGCCTCCATCAGCGCGATCGACGCATTCAGCGAGCGCACCTGCTCCGGCGTCGGCTGTCGGCGCGGGGCGTAGATGGTGCCGAACACCCGGGTCTTGGGAACCGCCCCGTCACGGGGGTCGATGACCGTGTAGGTGCGCACTTCCCCGGCCACCGCCAGGGTGAAGGTCCGCCCGGCGGCGACGCCGTCCCGGCGCGGGGCCACGGTGTAGTCGTCGCCGCCCTGCAGGATCGCAGAGCTGAGGATCGCCTCGCCGCCGGCGCAGCGGCCGGTGAAGGCCGCCGGCTCGCCCCAGGGTCCCGTCCAGCGGTAGAAGATATGCGCCCCCACCTTACTGAGCTTGACCAGCGACGGGGCCCAGTAGGGGGCCACATAGTCGGCGTGATAGTGGGTGGCCGACCCCACGTCCCTGAGCACGAACCCCGCCAGCGCCTTGCGCGCCACCGTCTGCGCCCGGGCCCAAAGCGCCGGCTCCGGCGGGCGGCCGAGCGAGCCGTCGCAGGTGAAGGTGAATTGGCAGCCGGTCTGCCGGGCCGAGCCCTGGTAGACCACGGCGCACACCGATTTCGGATAGGCCGGGTGGCGCATGCGGTTCAGCACCACCTGGGCCACGGCCTCCTGGCCGCGGGCGGGCTCCCGGGTCGCCTCATAATAGACCGCCTGGGTCAGGCACTGCAGCGCCCGCGCCGGGTCCGCGCCCGCCGCCGGCAGCAGGAAGGGCCGCATCGGCCGGATCGGCAGGCGGGTGAACGGGCGCAGGGCGTTGATCTCCTGGGCGGTCTGTTCGGGAATCTCATCCAGACCCAGGTCGGGGATCGACGAGATGTCCAGGTTGTTCCAGCCCAGCGGCCGGCCCCAGGCGTCGGCCTCGCGCCGGCCGGGGTCGTGGCGCAGGGCCAGCGCCAGCATCGCCGGGTCCATGCGCGCGCTGATCCGGCGCAGAGTTTGCTCGGAGAACCCCTGCCCCGGCCACGCCTTGGCTACAGGCGCCTGCACGGGCGCCGCGCAGGCCGCCAGCATCAGGCCCAGAACCGGCGCCAGTATCGCAGAGCGACGGAAAACGGAGAACGCGGACGGAATGGCTTCGACTCTCGACGTGAACGCCCGCCCGCATTTAGGACGTTTGCGCCCATTCCGCGAGAGCCCCCGGCGCCGTGGACGCCTGGCCGGCCCGATTCCCCATCCCGGGCTGAGAAAATCCTTGGCGCCCGCACGCGGCGGGTCTATATAGCCAAACGTAGGTTATGCTCGAAGTGAGCATAATCAACAGCGCCGCGCGACCCGTGGCGTTTTTTGAGGCCCATGAAATGCTCATTTTGAGCATAATGGAGGCTCCGAGATGGCCGACGGGTTCCAGTTCGCCTTCACCCCCGAGGTCGAGCGCGCCACCGCGCCGGCCTGGGAAAAGGTCAAGCGTCAGGTCACGCCGTTCGAATGGCGGCTGCACGCCCCGCTGATCGCCGAGATCAATCGCCTCAAGCGGGCGAAGAACGCGGTGATCCTGGCCCACAACTACATGACGCCGGAGATCTTCCACGGGGTCGGCGACTACGTCGGCGACAGCCTGGGACTGGCCAAGGAAGCCGCCAAGTGCGACGCCGCGGTGATCGTGCAGGCCGGCGTCCACTTCATGGCCGAGACCTCCAAGATCCTGGCTCCCGACAAGAAGGTGCTGATCCCCGACCTGCGGGCCGGCTGCAGCCTGGCGTCCTCCATCACCGGCGCCGACGTGCGGCTGATCAAGCAGCGCTATCCGGGCCTGCCGGTGGTCACCTATGTCAACACCACCGCCGAGGTGAAGGCCGAGACCGACATCTGCTGCACCAGCGCCAACGCCGTGCAGGTGGTCGAGCAGGCCGCGCGCCTGTGGGGTGTCGATCGGGTGATCCTGATCCCCGACGAGTTCCTGGCCCGCAATGTGGCCCGCCAGACCGAGGTGAAGATCATCGCCTGGCAGGGCCGCTGCGAGGTCCACGAGCGGTTCAACCGCGACGATATCCTTGAACTGCGCGCCGCCTATCCCAATGCCGAGATCCTCGCCCACCCGGAATGCCCCACCGAGGTGATCGAGCTGTCCGACTTCACCGGCTCCACCGCGGCGATGAACGACTATGTGCTGACGCGCAAGCCGAAGCAGGTGGTGCTGATCACCGAGTGCTCCATGGCCGACAACGTCGCCGGCGACGCCCCGGAGACCGAGTTCGTGCGGCCCTGCAACCTGTGCCCGCACATGAAGCGGATCAGCCTGGAGAACATCTACGAGGCCCTGCTGCACGACCGCTACGAGGTCACGGTGGACGCCGAGATCGCCGCGCGGGCCCGACTGGCGGTGCAGCGGATGGTGGACCTGCCGCCCCCGGCCGTTCCGGCGCGTTACGACCTGGTCAAGGCGCGCCATCATGTGGACGTCGAACTGATCTGAAACCCCTCAGGCTCGCCCTCGGGGGAGGAGTTAGGCATGACCGAACGCATCCAACATGACGGGGTCCTGGTGGTGGGCGCGGGCCTGGCCGGTCTGTCGGCCGCCCTGGCCGCCGCGCCGCGCCGGGTGCTGGTGCTCACCGACGCGCCGCTGAACCACGGCTGCTCGTCCGCCTGGGCGCAGGGCGGCATGGCCGCGGCGCTGACCGGCGACGACGCTCCGGCGCTGCACGCCGCCGACACGGTGGCCGCCGGCGCCGGCCTGGTGGATCCGGCCATGGCGGCGTTGCTGGCGGCGGAGGGCCCCGAGGCGGTGCGGCGGCTGGCGGCGCTGGGCGCGCCCTTCGACCGCGATCCGGCCGGCGGTTTCGTCCAGAGCCTGGAGGCCGCCCACAGCCGGGCCCGGGTGGCGCGGGTCAAGGGCGACCAGGCCGGCCAGGCGATCATGGCCGCCGTGGCCCGCGCCGCCCTGGCCGCCGGCCATATCGAGATCCGTTCGGGCCTGCGCCTGCGCGGCCTGCTGCAAGACGCCGCCGGGCGGGTGCGCGGCGTGGCGGCCGAGCACGATGGCGCGCTGGTGGAG
>CAXNKO010000202.1:0-4871 GCA_964202685.1 Caulobacterales bacterium | reverse complement strand
GGCGGTGGCCACCTGGTAGAGCAGGGGCTGGAACAGGTGGTGGTTGCGCCGGTCGATCAGGGTCACCTCCACCGGCGCGCCGGCCAGGGCCTTGGCGGCGGACAGTCCGCCGAAGCCCGCGCCCACGACGATCACATGGGGGCGTCGCGGGGGCGTGTCGTTGCGGGCCAGCATGGCGGGTCTCCTGCGGCGGGGTCAGTGGGCGGTCCAGCCGCCATCGACGCTGAGCGAGGCCCCGGTCATGGTCGCCGCCCCCGGTCCGCAGAGGAACACCGCCAGGGCGCCGATCTCCTCGACGGTGGTGAAGCGCTTGTTGGGCTGGGCGGCCAGCAGGACGTCGGTGACCACCTTCTCCACCGGGATGCCGTGAGCCTTGGCCTGCTCGGCGACCTGCTTTTCCACCAGCGGCGTGAGCACGTATCCCGGGCAGATGGCGTTGCAGGTGACTGCGCTGGTGGCCGCCTCCAGGGCCACGGTCTTGGTGAGGCCAATGATCCCGTGTTTGGCCGCCACATAGGCCGACTTGAACGGCGAGGCGACCAGGCCGTGGGCCGAGGCGACATTGATGATCCGCCCATAGCCACGCTCGACCATCTGCGGCAGCGCCGCGCGGATGGTGTGGAACGCCGAGGAAAGATTGATGGCGATGATCGCGTCCCATTTTTCCGGCGGGAACTCGGCGATGGGGGCCACGTGCTGGATGCCGGCGTTGTTGACCAATATATCCACCGGACCCAGCTTGGCGCAGGCGAACGCCATCATCTCAGCGATCGCCGCGGGCTTGGAGAGATCCGCGCCGGAATAGACCACCTCGCAGCCGTGCATCTCCGAGAGGCGTTCGCGAGTGAGCTTGATTTCGTCGGGATCGCCGAACCCGTTCAACACGATGTTGGCGCCTTCCGCAGCCAGGGCTTCGGCTACGCCCAGGCCAATGCCGCTGGTGGAGCCGGTGATCAGCGCAGTGCGCCCTGAGAGGGGCCGCCAGGACCGCAGCCTTGGGGCGGTTTCTTCAGTGACGATGGTTTGCATGGCAGAGGTCCTTGCTTTTGGGGGGAGGAAGTCACGCGGCCTTGCGCAGTCGCGCCGGGCGGTAGACGGCGCCCAGGGTCGGCAGGGTAGAGCATTCCACCAACCCTTCGCGCATCAGATGGATCAGATGGGCGAGTACGGTGTGGCAGGCCGCCGGGTGCAGCCGGCGATCGACCTCAGCGTAGATGAGCGCCACCATCCGGCGGATGGACGTCGGTCCAAGCACCTCCAGGGCGTCGAGGATCTCGGCCTCCCGGCGGCGGCGGTGGTCGATGTAGGCGGCCAGGAATGGCGCGGGCGTTCGGATCGGCGGGCCGTGGGCCGGCAGCAGGGTGCGGAACCGGCGGGCGCGGATCTTCTCCAGACTGGCCAGATAGTCGCCCATGTCGCCGTCCGGCGGACTGATCACCGAGGTGGACCAGCCCATCACGCACTCGCCGGGGAACAGGGCGTTCTCCTCGATCAGGGCGTAGGCGAAGTGGTTGGAGGTGTGGCCGGGGGTGGCCACCGCCTCGATGGACCAGTTGGGGCCATAGAACCGCTGGCGGTCGACCAGGGGAACGTCAGGGCGGAAGCGCAGGTCGTCGCCGGCCTCCAGCCGCGCGCCGCCGTCCGACGCCTTGCAGGCCTCACCACCGGCGTAGATCGCCGCGCCGGTAGCCTCGGCCAGGGGCCGGGCCAGGGGCGAGTGATCCATGTGGCTGTGGGTGACGAAGATGTGGCTGACGGTCTCGCCCCAGGTCGCCGCGAGGATGGCCTCCAGCTGGCGCGGGTCGTCGGGGCCGGGGTCGATGACCGCCACCCGTCCGCGGCCGACGATGTGGGCGCCGGTGCCGGTGTAGGTGAACGGGCCGGGGTTCTCGGCCACCACCCGCCGGATCAGCGGCGACACGCCCATGGCCTGGCCATAGTTGGGGTCGAAATCACGTTGAAAGGGGATCATGGCTGGGCGTCCGGGCTTGAGATCAGGGTGCGGAAAGCACGCGCCAGCCGGCTCACGGCCCGGAGTTTGTCGGTCCAGGGCAGGATCAGCGGCGGCATGTCGGTCTTGTTGACGTCGACCACATAGAGGCGGCCGTTCGATCGGTCGCGCAGGATGTCGAGGCCGCCCCAGTCGAGGCGCATGGCCTGGGCGAACCGCGACAGGGTCTCGATCTCGTCGGCGGAGAACATCTCCTGCGGTCGGGCCAGGCTGACCGTGGTGTTCAGATTGGCGAAGCGCTGGTCGGCGGGCCGCCGCTTGAGAAACACCGCCACCGGCCGGCCGCCCACGAACGGGGTGCGCAGGTCGAGGACCGCGCCGCCTTCGGCGTTGTGGATCAGCCGCTGGTAGACCCGGCCCGGCCTGCGCGGGGCCGGACACTGGACGACACAGCCGTCGTGGGCGCCGTTGGCCTCGCCCTTCTCCACCGCCAGACCGACATGGGTCTCGGGATCCAGCGCCAGGGGGTAGCCGAACACGGTCTCGAACACTTCGGCCACCCGGCTCTTGGAGATGTCGAGGCACTCGAAATTGAACCGTCGGGCGCAGGCCGCAGGCGGCGGCGCGCCGTGGGTGGCGTCCTCGAAATAGAAGGCGGCGTCGGCGTCTTCGGGCCGGTCCGCGAACCGGACGCCGGACCAGGCCGCCGCCGCCCAGATCAGATACCAGGGCCGGGGCTGGTCCGGGGCGAACCACACGGCGGGTCGTCCGGGGACGATGGATGTCGCCAACTGGCGTGCGCGCACCGGCAGATAGAGGGTCAACCAACGGGCGACGCCGATCAGGGTCTGGCGGTCCAGCGGCACCTGCGCGCCGGTCTTCTTCACCCGCACCTGACGGCCGGTGAGCTCGAAATCCGCGGTCCAGAGGGTGTCGGTCATGGCGATCTCCACAGGGCTCGCGTTTCAGGCGGCAGGCGAAAGCGGCGCGAAGATCGCCAGGACCCGGCTCACGAAGATCTCGAAGTCGCGGCGGCGGAACACCGCCAGCAGCAGGACGGCGAAGATCAGGTTCAGACAGGCCGCGATGAACAGGCCGCCGCCATCGTGGTTGGGGTCGGTGGTCAGCGGCGTGAACAGGTGGAAGCTCACCGCGCCGGCCATCACCAGCAGGCCGGCCAGCGCGCCGGCGGCCTGCAGATGATGCAACCTGGGGGCCATGCCGACCACCAGCAGCGTCGCCGCCAGCAGTTCAATCGATCCGATCACATACTGGGAGAACAGGCCTGCATGGCCGAACAGACCCGGGGCCCCCAGGCCGCCGGCCCAGTCGTTGAGGCGGCCGAAGATCACCTGGGTGTTGGGATGATCGGTGAATTTGTAGCGCAGGCTGTCAAGGAAGATCACCGCCATGAACGCGGCCAGGACATGGGGAAGGAAACTGATGATGCGGGTCACGGCTTTGGCTCCGGAGTCTTGCGGGTTGGGGTGTCGCGGCGCGCGTCAGCGAAGAACGCTCGGCCAATTGTTGCGGGCCTTGGCGATGTGGCCGGGGATGTCGGACTCCCAGCGTCTTTGGATCTGGGCGTCGTAGTTGAGGTAGAGCTTGCCTGCGACCAGCCGCCAGTGGCGCGGATCGCCCTTGGCCAGGTAGCCTTGCGAGACCGCCCAGGCGCAATAACCGCCGAACTGCGGCGCATAGGCCTCCGGGTCGGTGCGGAATTTCTCCAGGCGCTCGGCGGTGGCGAAGCGGTATTCCGCGCCCTTCCAGCGATGGCTGAACTGGGGCAGGCCCCGGGCCGGCCGGCCGGCCTCGAAATAGGCGACCGGATCAAACCCGCCCACCGCCACGTCGGAGAGCCGCGCGGTGTAGACCTCCGGCGATCTGGCCTGGGCGGGATCGGCCAGGGTGACGAGGCGACCGGCCGCCAGGGCCGCGAGCAGCACGGTCAGCTTCAGCGTGTGCAGGTTCATGGTGGCGGCTCTCGCTTGGACCGGGGCTGCCGGTCGCCTCATGGATCCCGGACGTGACCGCCCGGGAAGCGGTGGAACGGTCATAGGGTTACGGCTGGGCGGTGACGCTGGACGCGATCGACGCCGACACCGCGGTGGCCATCTTGAAGGCCGCCTCGCGGTCGGTGATCGCGTAGCGGCGGGCGATGAAGGCGAAGTCGGTGTAGGCCACGAACACCTTGCCGCTCGGCTCCTGCACCACCAGCATGCGCACCGGCCAGTCGAGCCCGGCGTACTGGTTGGCGGTGAGGAACTGCACCCCCAGCGGCGGGTTGCCGAACAGCAGCAGCTTGGTGGGCGGCAAGGCGATGTTCGCCCCGGCGCCTAGCTGCGACTGGTCGATCTCGCTGAAGAACTTGATGCCCTTGGCCTCCACGTCGGCCTTCAGACGCTGGACGGTTTCGTCAAAGCCGTAGGCGCTTCGCACCCGCAGCACCCCCAGACCCGGCGTGGTCTGCTGGGACGCGGCCACGGACTGGGGCGACGCCGGGGCGTCTCGGGCGGAGGCCGGTGTGGCCAGGATCGCGCCGGCCAGGGCCGCGGCGCCGGTGGCGGCGAGGCCGAAGGTGACGCGGGCGCCGGCGCGGCTCTTCCAGCCCGGAGGGTTCGAACGGTAGGTCATGGCGGTATCTCCTTCTCAATGCGAAAGGCCTCAGCCTTCGTTGATCACCTGTCCGGCGGCGGCTTCGTGCAGGATGAAGCCCTCGCTGGCGTCGATTTCGTGGGTCCAGGGTTGCTGGGTCAGCATGCGAACGGTGTCGGCGTAGCCGGCGTCCCAGCGTTGGCGGATGCCGTCAGGACTGAAGTCGATGTCCTTGGCGTGGTCCTCCCCGGCCAGGGGCTTGGCCAGCAGACGCACCACGTGCATCCGGGTCAGGCAGCCGAAGCCGGCCAGTTCGCGGATGTGG
>CAXNKO010000201.1:0-4882 GCA_964202685.1 Caulobacterales bacterium | reverse complement strand
GTGGGGGTCTTGTCCAGGCGCAGCGCGTCGGTATAGCCGCTCTCCTCCAGCACCATTTCCAGCAGCCGCTGGTGGGAGATGCGCTGGGCCTCGCCGCGCCAGCGCTCCAGGTCGCGCAGGAAGTTGGCCAGCGCCGTGCGGGTGCGCAGCGCCAGCTCATCGGTGCGCACCAGGGCATGCGCCGCCGCGGCGGCCGAGATCTGCTGGCTGCGCCCCAGGTGCAGCAGCTTCTGCACCGTGGTGTCGCCGATCCCGCGCTTGGGGACATTGACGATCCGCTCGAAGGCCAGGTCGTCGTCGGGCGACTGCACCAGCCGCAGATAGGCGTGGGCGTCGCGGATCTCCGCCCGCTCGAAGAACCGCGGCCCCCCCACCACCGTGTAGGGAATCTGCAGCATCACGAAGCGCTCCTCGAACGCCCGCATCTGGAACGAGGCGCGCACCAGGATGGCCATGTCGCGGAACTTGCGCGCCGGCTTGTCGGCGGAGCCCTTGTGGGCCCGCTCCACCTCGTCGGCGATCAGCCGGCTCTCGGCCTCGCCGTCCCAGACCCCGCGCACCACCACCTTCTCGCCGCCCTCGGCCTCGGTCCACAGGGTCTTGCCCAGCCGGTCGCGGTTGGCGGCGATCAGCCCGGAGGCGGCGGACAAAATGTGGCTGGTGGACCGGTAGTTGCGCTCCAGCCGCACCACCTTGGCGCCCGGAAAATCCCGCTCGAAGCGCAGGATGTTGTCCACCTCGGCCCCGCGCCAGCCATAGATCGACTGGTCGTCGTCGCCCACGCAGCAGAGGTTCTGCCGCTTCTGCGCCAGCAGCCGCAGCCACAGGTACTGGGCGACATTGGTGTCCTGGTACTCGTCCACCAGCAGATAGCGGAACCGCTCATGGTACTCGGCCAGCACGTCCGGCTGCGAGGTGAACAGGGTGATGTTGTGCAGCAGCAGGTCGCCGAAATCGCAGGCGTTCAGCACCCGCAGCCGCTCCTGGTAGAGCCGGTACAGCGCCTGACCCCTGCCGTTGGCGAACTGGGCGCCCTCATTCGGCGGCAGCCGGTCCGGCGTCCAGCCGCGGTTCTTCCAGTTGTCGATCAACCCGGCCAGGTGCTTGGCGGTCCAGCGCTTGGCGTCGATGTTCTCCGCCTCCAGCACCTGCTTGATCAACCGCTCCTGATCGTCGGTGTCGAGGATGGTGTAGCTGGACTTCAGTCCCACCAGCTCGGCGTGGCGGCGCAGGATCTGGGCGGCGATGGCGTGGAAGGTGCCCAGCCAGCGCAGCCCCTCGGCCTGGGGCCCGATGATGGCGGCGATCCGCTCGCGCATCTCGCGCGCCGCCTTGTTGGTGAAGGTGACGGCGAGCAGTTCCCAGGGCTTCGCCTTGCCGGTGGCGAGAATGTGCGCCAGCCGCGTGGTCAGCACCCGGGTCTTGCCGGTGCCCGCCCCGGCCAGCACCAGCACCGGCCCCTCCACCGCCTGCACGGCGGCCAATTGCTCAGGGTTCAGCCCCTCCAGATAGCTCGGCCCCGGGACGCGGGCGAGGTCGCTGATGCGGGGGATGGGTGAATCGGGCAGGGACATGGAACATATGTAGCACGCCGCGCGCTTGTCATAAGCCCGTTCGCTGCGGAACCGCTCTTGCCGTGGCGGCGTTAGTTGGCCACCTTTCAGTCAGGAGATGGCGATGGATCGGCCTGCCGCGCGGCCCGTGTCACCCTGGCTGGCCTTCGTGGCCGGCCTGTTGGTGGCCGCCGGGCTGATATTCGGGTTTCTGACCTGGCGGGAGGCGCGCAATGCCGCCCTCAACCCCCTACCGGTGCAATTGAATCTGCCCAGGCCGCCGCCGCTGCCGCAGACGCCGACGCTGCCGCCGCCGCCCATTCCGACCCCCAGATAGGATGCCCATGTCCGACGACGAGCTGCCGCCGCCGCGCGGCCCGAAGATTCCCGGGATGATGTGGGCGGCGTTCGGGGTGATCATGGTGCTGGTGTTCATCATCGCCGTGGCCATGGTGGGGCGGGCCTAGCCCGGGTCCTGCTGGGCGTAGGCCAGGGCGGCCAGGCGGCAGGCCGAGGCCAGGGGCCGGTCGCCGCGGCCCTCGTCGATGCCGGTGAGCAGGGCGGCGAGGCTTGAGCCTTCGGCCCGCGCGCGCGCCTCCAGCACCGCCCAGAATTCCGGCTCCAGGGCGATGGAGGTGGCGTGGCCAGCCAGCAGCAGGGAGCGTTTCTTCAGCGCGCGCATGACGCTTTCTCGGCCCTCGGCGCCGGCGGCGCAATGATCTCGCCGCGACCAATTGTGACACCGGCGTCACTTTCGCGGCCATTGGCCCTGTGCTAGACCGTCTCCCATGTCGGACACCGCCCTTCGCCAAGCGCCAGAACCGGTCTTCGCCGCCGGTCGCCGGGATTGGCCGGCCGCGCTCTCCGCCCTGCGGCGGCTGCTGGCCGACCCGGACGACACCGGCCAGGTGTTCGAGATCATGCGCGCCCTGAACGGCAAGGCCAATCTGCGCGGCTATCGCCGGCTGCTGCGCACCGCCCCGGGCGGCCGGCTGGCCTATGACCGGCTGGAGCTTAAAGCCCTGCTGATGGACGCCGCCTGGCTGGACCGGTTCGCGCCCGGCACGCTGGGGGCGGCCTACCGCGGTTTCGTCCGCGGCCAGGACATCTCCGCCGAGGGGCTGGCCCAGGTGTCGCGCGAGCGGATCGAGGCCCTGGAGGCCCGCCATCCCCACGCCTGGTTCGCGCGCCGCATGCGCGACAGCCACGACATCTGGCACGTGCTCTCGGGCTACGGCCGCGATCCCCTGGGGGAGGCCTGCCTGGTGGCCTTCTCCTACGCCCAGACCCGCGGCCTCGGCTGGGCGCTGATCGCGCTGGGCGCGGCCTGGCGGGCGCGGGGCGGACGTCAGCCCTATCTGCGCGCCATCCGCGAAGGCTATCGCCGCGGCGCCAGGGCCGCCTGGCTGCCGGGCGAGGACTATCAGGCCCTGCTGGCCGAGCCCCTGGACGCGGCGCGCCGCCGCCTGGGCCTGACGCCCCCCACGGTCTATGATGCGATCCCGCAGGGCGAGCGCGGGTAGGGGCGTCACCGATCGGTGACCCTGTTCAATCGACCCATTGCGCGTCCTTCTCCCCTTGCGGGAGAAGGTGGCCCTGCGGAGCAGGGTCGGATGAGGGGTTTCCCCGACCTGTCCGGCTAAGTCATTTCAGATCAACAGGAATCTCCGCGAAACCCCTCATCCGTCGGCTTCGCCGCCACCTTCTCCCGCAAGGGGAGAAGGATCAAGCATCACACCTTCAGGCGATGTGTGAATCCCATGGGAAGCGACGGAAGGCGTGGGGTTGGAAAGTTTCGCCCCGTCCAGCCGCCGCGCCTCGCGCGCCGCGTCCAGCCGCCCAATCACCTTCTCAGCCTTGCCGCGCCCGAACTTTACCCGATTGGCCGCCGCCTGGGCCTTGGCCTCGGCCTTGCCGCGCGCCTTGCGGGCCTTGTTGAGGTTGACCGGCTCGCTCACGTCACCGCCGCGCAGAACCGCTGGATGCGGCTGCAGGCGTCCTCCAGCGCCGCGTTGGAGGTGGCGTAGCTGATGCGGAAGAACGGCGACAGGCCGAACGCCGCGCCGAACACCACCGCCACCCCCTCGGTCTCCAACAGCTCCACCGCGAAGTCGGCGTCGCTGCCGATGACCTTGCCCGACGGCGCGGTCTTGCCGATCAGGCCGGCGCAAGACGGATAGACATAGAACGCCCCCTCCGGCGTCGGACAGCGCAGGCCGCGGGCCTGGTTCAGCATCGACACCACCAGGTCGCGGCGGGCCTCGAACAGCTTGGCGTTGGGCGCAATGAAGTCCTGCGGCCCGTTCAACGCCTCCACCGCCGCCCATTGCGAGATCGACGACGGGTTGGAGGTGGTCTGGCTCATCACCTTGGCCATCAGCTTGATCAGCGGCTCGGGCCCCGCCGCATAGCCGATCCGCCAGCCGGTCATGGCATAGGCCTTGGAGACCCCGTTCATGGTCAGCGTCCGCTCATAGAGCGCCGGCTCCACCTGGGCGATGGTGGTGAACTGAAAGTCGCCGAACACCAGATGCTCGTACATGTCGTCGGTGAGGATCCAGACGTGCGGATGGCGCAGCAGCACGTCGGCCACCGCCCGCAGCTCGGCGCGCGTATAGGCCGCCCCCGACGGGTTCGACGGCGAGTTGAGCAGCACCCAGCGGGTGCGCGGCGTGATCGCCGCCTCCAGGTCGGCCGGCTGCACCTTGAAGCCATGCTCGGCGGTGGTGGCCACGAAGCGCGGCTCGCCGCCGGCCAGCAGCACCATGTCCGGATAGCTCACCCAGTAGGGGGCCGGGATCACCACCTCGTCGCCGGGGTTGAGCGTGGCCATCATGGCGTTGAAGATCACCGGCTTGCCGCCGGGCGAGACGTTCACCTGGGAAGCCTTGTAGGTCAGGCCGTTTTCCCGGGCGAACTTGGCGACGATGGCCTCCTTCAGCTCGGGGATGCCATCGACGTTGGTATATTTGGTCTTGCCGTCACGGATCGCCCGGATGGCGGCTTGCTTGATGTTGTCCGGGGTGTCGAAGTCGGGTTCGCCCGCGGCCATGGAGATGATGTCGCGGCCCTGGGCCCGCAGCTCGCGGGCTTTCGCGTCCGCCGCCAGGGTGGCGGAGGGCTTGACGCGAGACAGCGCGGCGGATTCGAGCGGCATGGGAAGTCTCCCACCAGGGGGTTGGCGAAGCGCGCCCCTTTAGCCGAATCGGCGCGCGGCGGGAACCCGCCTTGACCCCGTCGCGGCCTTGGGCGAACCAGTCCCATGCCCAGCGGCCTGCCCAAACCCGTGCGCACTCTGCTCGACTTCGTCACCAACATGGACGCCAGGG
>CAXNKO010000200.1:0-4883 GCA_964202685.1 Caulobacterales bacterium | reverse complement strand
GGAGATCGGTGTCTACAATGTTTCCAAGGCCGCGGACTTCCAGCTGGCCCGCAACCTGGCCCACGAACTGGGTCCTCACAACATCCGCGTCAACTGCATCGCGCCTGGGCTGGTGAAGACGGACTTCGCCCGCGCCCTGTGGGACGGGCCCCTGGGGCCCAAGCGGATCGCGGAGACCCCCCTGCGCCGCCTGGGCGAGCCCGACGACATCGCCGGCGCGGCGGTGTTCCTGGCCAGCCGGGCGGGCGGCTGGATGAGCGGCCAGACCGTGGTCATCGACGGCGGGGTGACCAGCGGCTAACGCGCCAGGTCTCGCGCTTTCGCCAGCCTGGCGGCGCCCTCGTCGAGAACCGCATCGGCTTTCGAAAAGCACAGCCGCAGGATCGTGGTCACCGGCGCGTCCTCATAGAATGACGACACCGGGATCGAGGCCACCCCGGCCTGCCGCACCGCCAGGAAGGCGAAGTCCCGGTCGCCCAGGGTCACGCCGGAGGCCGGCAGGTCGACGGTGAGGAAATAGGTGCCCTGGGACGGCAGCACGGCGAAGCCCTCCCGGCGCAGCGCCTCGGTCAGCCGGTCGCGGGAGGCCGCCAGCGCCCGCGGCATGGCGGCGAACCAGGCCTCGCCGGTGTCCAGACCGAAGGCGGCGGCGGTCTGCAGGTTGGGCGGGGTGGTGAAGGTCAGGAACTGGTGGGCCCGGGCGATGGCGTGGGTCAGCGCCGGCGCGGCGCAGATAAAACCCACCTTCCAGCCGGTGAGGCCGAACATCTTGCCGGCCGAGCCGATCTTCACCGTGCGCGCGCCCATGCCGGGAAAGCCGATCAGCGGCTGGTGGCGGGCCGGGGCGAACACCACCTGCTCCCACACCTCGTCGCAGACCGCCACCACGTCATGGGCCACGCAGGCCTGCGCCAGCAGGGCCAGGTCGTCGGCCGGGATCACCACGCCGGTGGGATTGACCGGATTGTTCAGCACCACCAGCCGGGTCCTGGGCCCGAAGGCGGCGTCCAGCATCGCCTTGTCGAACCGCCAGTGGGGCGGCTGCAGGCGCACCAGCCGCGGCACGCCGCCGGCCCGGCGGATCAGCGGCAGATAGGCGTCATAGAACGGCTGGAACACCACCACCTCGTCGCCGGGCTCGATCAGCGCCAGGAAGGCCGCGGCCCGGGCTTCGGTGGCGCCGGAGGTCACCGTCACCTCGGTCGTCCAGTCGAACGTCAGCCCCTGGGCGCGGGCGTAGTGGCGCGCCACCGCCTCGCGCAGCTCCGGCAGCCCGGCCATGGGCGGATACTGGTTGTAGCCGTGCAGCACCGCCTCGGCGGCCTTGGCGCGCAGCGGTTCGGGTCCCGGCGCGTCGGGAAACCCCTGGCCCAGGTTCACCGCCCCCAGCGCCCGCGCCAGGCCGCTCATCTCCTCGAAGATGGTGGTGGGCATATGGGCGTAGACGGGGTGGGCCATGCGCAGCATCCGGAGCGATTGCGCGGCCTCTATCAGCAGATTGGCAGGGAGGCGACTAAGTGATATAGATGACCATCTAACGGGTCATGAGGATCGTGTGAACGACGTAACGCTCGCCGACGCCAAGGCGCACCTGAGTGAACTCATCTCCCGCGCCGCGCATGGCGACGCGGTGCGGATCACCCGACGGGGCAAACCGGTGGCGCAGCTCGGGCCCGTGGCTTCGCCCCGTGCGCCCGTCGATCTGGCAGCGTTGCGCGCCGTGACCGACGCCATGCCTCTGCAAGCCGAGCCGGCGGCGCAAACCGTCCGCCGGATGCGGGATGACGCCCGCTATTGAATCTGTACCTCGACACTTCGCTGATCGTCGCGGCGATCACGCCGGAGGCGACGACCGCGCGCATCCAGGCTTGGTTGTCACGCCAGGATCCCGAACAACTCCGCATCAGCGACTGGGTGGTTACGGAAGTCTCGTCGGCCCTGTCGATCAAACTGCGTACAGGGCAGCTGCAGCTGCAACATCGTGCTACCGCGCTTGGCCAGTTCCAGAGGCTGATCTCTGACAGTTTCACCGTACTGCCCGTCACCGGGCTGCATTTCCGGACAGCTGCACGGTACTCAGACCGCCATGATCTGAGTCTCCGGGCCGGCGACGCCCTGCACCTGGCGATCTGCGGCGATCATGGCGCCAAACTATGCACCCTTGACGCGGCGCTCGCCGCGGCCGGGCCGGTCGTCGGCGTCTCGACGGAGCTTCTGTAAGCCCGCTCAGGCTTCATTGAGCCGCTTCTTGCGGAAGCTGGGGTTCAGCACCTGTTTGCGCAGGCGGATGGACTTGGGCGTCACCTCCACCAGTTCGTCGTCCTCGATATAGGCGATGGCCTGCTCCAGGCTCATCTTGCGCGGCGGGGTCAGCCGGATCGCCTCGTCCTTGCCGGAGGCGCGGACGTTGGTCAGCTGCTTGGCCTTCATCGGATTGACGTCCAGGTCGTCGCCGCGGGAGTTTTCGCCGATGATCATGCCCTGGTAGGCCTTCTCGCCGCCGCCCACGAACATCGTCCCGCGGTCCTCCAGGTTCCACAGGGCGAAGGAGGCGGTCTCCCCGTCGGAGTTCGACACCAGCACGCCGTTGCGGCGGCCCTCGATGGCGCCCTTGTAGGGCTCATAGTGGGAGAACACCCGGTTCAGCACCCCGGAGCCGCGGGTGTCGGTGAGGAACTCGCCCTGGTAGCCGATCAGCGAGCGCGACGGCGCCTGCAGGCTGATGCGGGTCTTGCCGGCCCCCGAGGGGCCCATTTCCTTCAGCTCGGCCTTGCGCTGCGACAGCTTCTCGATCACCACCCCGGCGAAGTCGTCATCCACGTCGATCACCACCTCTTCGATGGGTTCGAGGCGGTCGCCGCTCTCGGGATCGGCCTGGAACACCACCCGCGGCCGACTGATGGAGACCTCGAAGCCCTCCCGGCGCATGGTTTCGATCAGCACCCCCAGCTGCAGTTCGCCGCGGCCGGCGATCTCATAGGCGTCCTTGTCGCTGGTCTCCTTGACCTTGATGGCGACATTGGATTCGGCTTCCCGCAGCAGCCGGTCGCGGATCACCCGGCTCTGCACCTTGTCACCCTCCTTGCCGGCCAGGGGACTGTCGTTCACCGACACGGTGATGGCGATGGTCGGCGGATCGATGGGCTGGGCGGGCAGGGCCTGGGTGAGTTCGGGCGCGCCCAGGGTGTCGGAAACGGTGGCCTTTGAGAGGCCAGCGATGGCGACGATGTCGCCGGACTCGGCCATCTCGATGGCCTGGCGTTTCAGGCCGCGAAAGGCCAGCACCTTGGTGATCCGGCCACGTTCGACCTCGACGCCGTTGCGGTCCAGAGCCCGGATCACCAGGCCGGGCTTGGCGCGGCCAGCTTCGACGCGGCCGGTCAGCAGCCGGCCGAGGAAGGGGTCGCTCTCGATCAGCACCGACAACAGCTGGAACGGCTCTTCCACCCGGGCCTCGGCGGCCGGCGGCGGCACGTGGCTGACGATCAGATCGAACAGCGGCGCCAGGTCCTTTTTCTCGTCGGCCAGATCCACCACCGCCCAGCCCTGCTTGCCGCTGGCGTAGAGGTGGGGAAAGTCCAGCTGTTCGTCGGTGGCGCCGATGGCGGCGAACAGGTCGAAGGCGTCGTTCAGCACCCGGTCCGGATCGGCGTGGGGCCGGTCGGCCTTGTTGAGCACCAGGATCGGCCGCAGCCCCAGCTTCAGGGCCTTGCCTAGCACGAACTTGGTCTGCGGCATGACCCCTTCCTCGGCGTCCACCAGCAGCAGGCAGCCGTCGACCATGCCGAGGATCCGCTCCACCTCGCCGCCGAAATCGGCGTGGCCGGGGGTGTCGATGATGTTGATCCGCGTCTCGCCCGCCGCCCCGTGCCAGAGCACCGATGTGGCCTTGGCCAGGATGGTGATGCCGCGCTCACGCTCCTGGTCGTTGGAGTCCATGGCCCGCTCTGCGTGGGCCTCGTTGGCGCGGAATATCCCCGACTGGCCAAGCAGCTGGTCCACGAGCGTGGTCTTGCCGTGGTCGACGTGAGCGATGATGGCGATGTTGCGAAGGGACATGTGATCTGCGATTTCGGAAGGGCCGGCTTGTAGTCGAGGCTGGGGCCCGCGGCTAGGGCGCGGCGGTCGAATCCACCGATCACTCATGCGATGCGATGGCCGCTCTTATCACGTTGTGCAGTGCAATATACTAGGGCTGCGACACTTAAATTTTAAGCTATTATAAAATAACGGGAAAATTTCCAACGATGTGAAAATATGCCGTGGTCGCGATTTTTCTGTTGCGAATTTGTGCGTCGCACCGCATATATTTGTTTGTGAGGCGTCGCTGACGCCTCTGCCCTTTCTGGGCGTTTCCTCCCAAATGAACTGCCGCGCCTTCGGGCGCGGCTTTTTTTTCGCCCGGGCGGCGGGTCAGGCCGCCAGGGCCGACCAGTCGAAGCCGGCCAGGCGCCGGGCCAGCTGGCCCAGATGGTCGCGCAGACGCCGGAACCCCGCCGTCGGCGCGAGCCTGGCCTCGTCCAGATAAAGCGCCCGGTTAATCTCGATCTGCAGGGCGTGCACGCGCCGGACCGGGCGGCCGTAGTGTTCGGTGGTGTAGCCGCCGGCATAGGGGGTGTTGCGCGCCACCCGGTAGCCCATGGACTCTAGCTCGCGCTCCACCCGCAGCGACAGGGGCGCGGCGCAGGCGGCCCCGAACCGGTCGCCGAGCACCATGTCGCAGGGCCTGTCGCGGCCGCCGCCGCGCGCCGCCGCCGCCGGCATCGAGTGCCAGTCGATCAGGATCGCCACCCCGTGGGCGGCCTGCGCCTCGGCCAGCAGTGCGCCCAGCGCGGCGTGATAGGGCCGGTGCGCGGACTCGATCCGCTGGCTGGCCTCGGCGA
>CAXNKO010000199.1:0-4886 GCA_964202685.1 Caulobacterales bacterium | reverse complement strand
GCCTGGTTATGGAGATTCCCATGGACGGTAACATCGCGCCTGCGTTCCAGGTCCCCGCCCATGTGCCGCCGCATCTGGTGCGGGACTTCCAGCTCGAGGCCCTGCCCGGCATGGAGCGCGATTCCGTCCAGGCCGCCGTGGACGCGGTGCGCGGCGGGCCGGAGATCTTCTACGGCCTGGGCGCCCGGCGCGACCAGAGCGCCTGGGTGGTCACCACCCACGACCTGATCCGCGAGGTCTACCAGGACGCCCAGCTGTTCTCGAGCCATGAGAACGCCAACTTCTCCGCCCTGGTGGGCGAGACCTGGGCGCTGCTGCCGCTGGAGGCCGATCCCCCCCACCACGCCGGCTGGCGCATGCTGCTCAACCCGATCTTCGCCCCGGCGCGGATGAAGACCCTGGAAGCCGAGATCGAGGTGCTGGCCCACAAGTTGATCGACGACGCCCTGGCCAGGGGCGAGGCGGACTTCGCCACCGAGTTCGCCGCCATCTATCCGATCCAGATCTTCCTGCGCCTGTTCGGCCTGCCCCTGGAGGAGACCGACAATTTCGTCGACTGGGAAAACGACCTGCTGCACTCCATGACCATGGAGGGCCGCCAGCGGGGCGCGCGCAACATCATCGGCTATCTGCGCAAGGTGATCGACGAGCGCCGCGGCGCCGCCACCGACGACGTGATCACCTATGTGGCCAATCTGCAGATCGACGGCCGCCCGGTCACCGACGACGAGGCCCTGGGCATCGCCATCCTGCTCTACGCCGCCGGCCTGGACACGGTGGCCTCCATGCTGGGCTTCATGTTCAAGCACCTGGCCGAGCACCCCGCCGACCAGCAGATGCTGCGCGACGACCCGGCGCTGATCCCCAACGCCATCGAGGAGCTGATGCGCGCCTATCCCATCGTGGTCAGCGGCCGCAAGGTCACCCGCGACGTGGAGTTCCACGGGGTGCAGATGAAGGCCGGCGACCTGGTCACCCTGGCCACCATGCTGGCCGGCCGCGACGCCGCCGAGTTCGAGAACCCCGACAAGGTCGATCTGCGCCGCGAAAAGGTCAGCCACATCACCTTCGCCGCCGGCCCCCACCGCTGCGTGGGCTCCCACCTGGCCCGGCGCGAACTGCGCATCGCGCTGGAGGCCTGGCTGAAGCGGGTGCCGCCGTTCCGGGTCAAGGCCGGCGAAACCCCGGTGACCCACGGCATCGGCGTGTTCGGCGTCTATCACCTGCCCCTGGTCTGGGACGCGGTGTAGGGGCCGCGCCTCACCCCACCGTCGTCGTATAGATCGCCAACTCCGTCACCTCGCCGGCGGCGTCCAGGGTGAAGACGTCGGCCACCGGCACCGGGGTTCCGTCCGGCCGGTGGGCGTGGATCTCTGCCAGGCAGCGGTTGCCCTCGACGATCACCGAGATCACCTTGGGGTTCGGCGTCGCCCTGGCCAGGATGCTCACATAGTAGGCCTCGATTTCCCCGCGCCCGGTGAGCTGCTTGCCATTGGGCAGCTTGAGCACGCCCGTGGGCGCGAACTGCGCCGCGACCCCGGCGGCGTCTTTGGCGCGGACGCGCTCGAAATAGGCCCGGGCCTTGGCTTCTGCGGCGGTCATAGCGCCACCGCCGGCGGGAATAGGCTCCCCCGCGCCGCGTCCAGCGCGTCGTAACTCCACAGCCCGTCAGCCGCCGCCTCGCCCTTGACCGGCCATTCGGCGTAGCTGCGCAGGCGCTGGCCGCCGAAGCTGACCACTTCGCCGGTGAGCGGGGCCGAGCGGGGCGCGGCCAGCCAGCAGGCCACCGTCGCCACCTGCTCCGGCGACAGCTCCTCGCGCTTGTCCTCCGGGAATATGGCCCCGCCCCAGATCGGCGTGGTCATGCCGCTGAACGCCAGCGGCGCGATGGCGTTGACCCGCACGCCGAAGGGCGCGAATTCCTTGGCCAGCGTCGTGGTCATGGCGGCGATGCCCGACTTGGCCGCCACATAGTTGATATAGCCCGGCTGGCCATGCAGCCCGTTGCCGGAGGTGGTCATGATCACCGCGCCGCCCACCGGCGCGCCGAGGCGCTTGGATTCCGCCTGCCAGTGCATGGCGGCGAACTTCGTGCCGACGAAGGAGCCCTTCAGATGGATGCCGATGACGCTGTCCCAGTCCTCCTCGGTCATGTTGACGATATAGCGGGGCCGCGAGTTGCCGGCGTTGTTGACCAGCACGTCCAGACGGCCGAACTCGGCCAGGGCGCGTTCGATCATCGCCTTGCCGGTGTCCCACAGGCTGATGTCGCCGATGGAGGCCACCGCGCGGCCGCCGGCGTCGCGGATCATGGCGGCGGTTTCTTGGGCCGCCTCGCCGCGCAAGTCATTCACCACCACCGCCGCGCCGTCCCTGGCCAGCTGCAGCGCCTCGGCCCGCCCCACCCCGCCGCCGCCGCCGGTGACCACCGCCACCTTGCCTTCTTGCTCCGGCATCTTCCCCTCCGGTGTTGTGATGAGGCACTATGGCGCAAATCCAGGAGCAGCACATGACCGCCTACATCGTCGCCATCCGCGACAAGACCAAGGACGCCGCCGAACTCAAGGCCTACAGCGCCTCGGCCGGCAAGGCCCGCGCCGAGGGCATGAAGGTGCTGGCCGCCTACGGCAAGAACGAGGTGCTGGAGGGCGCCGCCACCGAGGGCGTGGTGCTGATCCAGTTCCCCGACATGGCCGCCGCCAAGGCCTGGTACGACAGTCCGGCCTATGTGGAGGCCCGCAAGCACCGGTTCCTGGGCGCCGACTACCGGTTCATCCTGTTCGAGGGGCTGTAGGCCTCCCAATTCTTTTACGCGGCCCTTCTCCCCTTGCGGGAGAAGGTGGCCCTGCGGAGCAGGGTCGGATGAGGGGTCACGCCGACCTATCCGGTTAAACTGTTGGGGAACATCGATAATCTCGGTGAGACCCCTCATCCGCCGGCTTCGCCGCCACCTTCTCCCGCAGGGGGAGAAGGAATCGGATGGAGGAGCCGCGCAGGGTAGGGGAATGTCGCGGAGACCGAGAGGATTCGACCTAGGACGGCGTGTCGGTCGTCGTGGACCTGGGCGTTTGGGAAGCGGAGCACACGGAAGCCCTGACCGGCGAGCCAAGCGTCGCGCCCCGCATCATGCTCGGCGTCATGGTGGGGACCGTCGGCCTCAACGATCAGGCGATAGCGCAGACAAACGAAGTCAGCAACTTAGCGCCCGATGGGAACTTGGCGGCGGAATTTGAGCTCTTGCAGGCGGCGGTCACGCAAGAGCCTCCAGAGCAGCCTCTCGGTGGAGGCCTGGCTCCGCCGCAGCGCGCGGGCGAGGGCTGGGGTCGCGGGCACACCCACACATCTAGAACATATGACGAACAATTGCAACTCGATCCCTTTTTCCTGCGGAGAGGGATCGCGTCAACTCGCTGCTTGTTCGCCTTCGTTACCCCCCCTCAATCCTCCAGCAGCGTGTTCATGTGTTCCACCGCTTCGATGAAGTCGGCCTTGAATTCCTGCACCACCTGGGTGGCGGAGCGCACGGAGTCCAGCAGCCCCACCCCTTGACCGCAGAGGCTGGTGACCAGGTCGCGGGCCTTGAGGTTGCCGGCCGAGGCGGCGCGTTCGGCTGAGCGCAGGGGAACCTCGCTGACCAGGGTCTGCAGCGGCATGGGCAGAGCGCCGGGGCTGTCGGGGTTGCGCTCCCAGGCCTCGCTCCAGGCCGAGCGCAGCTGGCGGCAGGGCTTGCCGGTGCGGCTGCGGGTGCGCACCGCGTCGCGGCTGGAGGCCTCGATCAGCCGGTCCATCATCACCTCCGACAGGCCGCTCTCCGGCGTGGTCAGCCACACCGAGCCGGTCCAGGCGCCCGCCGCCCCCATGGCCATCACCGCCGCCATCTGCCGGCCGCCCATGATGCCGCCCGCCGCCAGCACCGGCACATTGCGCATGGGCCGGATGGCCTTCAGCACCTCGGGCACCAGCACCATTGTGGAGACCTCGCCGCAGTGGCCGCCGGCCTCGGTGCCCTGAACGACGAGGATGTCCACCCCGGCGTTGATCTGGCGGATGGCGTGTTCCTTGGCCCCCACCAGGGCCGCCACCGGCACCCCATGGTCGTGAGCCATCTTGATCATCGCCGGCGGCGGCACGCCCAGCGCATTGGCGATCAGCTTGATCGGGTGGCGGAAGGCCACCTGTAGCACCTCCATGGCCTGTTCGGGATCGAAGGGCTGGGGATTGTCCTCGCTCCGCTCCTGGGCCAGCGGCGTCACCCCGGCGTCGGCCAGCAGCTTGGCGGCGAAGTCGTGGTGGGCCTGGGACACCCGGGGCGCCAGGTCGGCATAGGTCACATGCTGCTCGCCGGCGGTGGCCAGGTTGTCGGCGAACACCACGTCCAGGCCATAGGGCATGCCGCCGACGTGATCGTCGATCCACTTCAGCTCCATCTCGATGGACTGGGCCGAGTGGTTGACCGCCCCCAGCACCCCGAACCCCCCGGCCCGGCTCACCGCCGCCACCACGTCGCGGCAATGGCTGAAGGCGAACAGGGGGAACTCGATGCCGAGCATCTCGCAGATGGGGGATTTCATGGGCGGCGGCTCCTGGCGGCGCGGGGCGTTGACGGCGGCGGGAAACAAAGCCCGCCCCGCCCGGCGCGTCAACCGCGCCGGCCCGGTCAGGCTGGACGCCGGCGCGCCAGACTGTAGGAAAGGGGCGGTCACGGCGGGGACCCGATGGAAAGCTACGACTATGTCATCGTCGGCGCGGGCTCGGCCGGCTGCGTGCTGGCCAACCGGCTGTCGGCCGACCCCAAGGTCACGGTGCTGCTGATCGACGCCGGCGCGGACGGCAGGAGCCCGTTCATTCCGATGCCCCGCGGCTATGGGGTGCTACTGCGGCCGGGC